>CADARW010000044.1 GCA_902790405.1 uncultured Bacteroidia bacterium | reverse complement strand
AGCTCGGGCAGATGCAGTTTTACACGCTTGATGTGTACGTTGGCATTTTCGCTACTCGGGCAGTGCCTGATGTAGATTGAGAACTGGAACATTGTGAAGCCATCGGCAATGAGTTTCTTGCGGAAATCGGCGTACACCTTGCGTTCTTTCTTGGTTTCGGTAGGAAGGTCGAAGAAAACTAGCACCCACATTATTCGGTATTCGCTGAATCGTTCCATTACATTTCGGGATAACTTACCTTGCGGATTTCGCCTGCGTAGCATCGGGCGAGAGATGCTGTTGTCTGCGATGCAGCTATCATAAGCGGAGACCGTTTCCCATCTATCATTACATCGATGGTCGGAATTGTAAGTAGCCGTGCCTTTATATCGCGGTTCATTTCCTTGGGCATTCCAATGTCATCGAGGATGTCGCACACCATAAGGTCAACATACGGACGGTAGGGTTCCATAATGTCGTCGGCAAGGCAGTAGGCGTTGTAGCGGTTGCGGTGGTGAACGCCGAGGGTGGGGAGGAGGCCGCTTCCGACCAGAGCCCGTGCTATAATCGCCCTAAGTATGGCGTAGCCGTAGTTGAGCATGCTGTTTGGCATGTCGCCATCTGGGTCGCGGCGGAACTTGTCTATCTCTACGGCAAACAGGTTGTCCCAGTAGAATACCGCTGCACGTGCTTCAAGGTTTTCGCTGTCGCCGCTGCGCACATCATCAGCCCAAGCGAGCATATTGCCGAATTCCTTCCCGCGTCTTTTCTCCAGAGCTGCCGCCTGATTGCGGATTTTCGCCTGAATTGTCTGCTGCCATATTTGCTTGCGCAGTGGGAGCGAGGCTTCAATCTGGTTGCGGTAGCGTTCGCTCTGCGTGGTATTGCCTTCGGTGGGCAATAGCAGGCCTGCCGGCATGTGTCGGCTGTCGCAGGTAACTACGGCGGTGTTGTTTTCGATAAGCGCACCCAATGCACCGTGTGTTATTGTAATCTGCGGATTGTCGAGCATCACGAAGCCTAAATCTTCTATAGGTATGGTTCGTTCTGTGGCTTCCTCGCCGTCCTTTGGTGGAATCGACACTACAAGCTGTTGGTTCCTAAGCGAAAGGTAGGTTGGATTGCCGAAATATAGGGTGCGCTTAATCATAGTTTAATTTTCTTCATTGTTGGCTGATGTCAATAAATCATTGTGGTTGTCGGATTCTGGCAGGAAATTGCTGGTGTTTGATACAGGTCTTCCGAGTTCCTTTTCTGTTTCTTTTCGTGCAATGCCAGCTACATTTCCGCCACGACGGGCAATCTTTTTGCTCTCCTGGAATGTTTCAGGATGTTCCTTTTGTGATATTTCTGTTGTAACTCGTTCACCAAGCATTGTGAAAATCAATTCAAGGTCGTCCATGTGGTCACGCAGATTCTGGTTTTTCTTTGTAAGACCTTTAAATTCCTTGTATTCAGAAGGTGTCATTCCAAATGTTGCCTTGCTGATTTCGGCAGTTAGGATTGCGAAGTCGCGTTCTTCGGAAATGCCTCGCTTTTTCCATTCATCGGTAAGGTTTTGTCTGATTGCAATTCCTCGCAAACGCTTGTCTATCCAATCTTTGGGATAGCCTTTTTGTTCGTAGAGTTCCTTCATCCGTTCTTGTGCAAGTTCTGGATTTTCAATTTCGAGCATCCGCTCGTAGCCAACAGTTGCCAGCCATTGTTTGAATGGTTCGGCCTTGGGTGATGGAATTGATTGGATTATGCGGAACAGACCTTTGACATTTGCACAACTCATTCGTTGTTTGCCACCTGCAGTTGGAACAACAAGGGTAGGTACAAATTGTACCCATCCTTTAGCTAGTTCGGCATCACGCTGTTTCATGCGTTTAACATATTGTTTAGGGTCAGAACTGTCGGTTAATGCCGCAACTACATCTTCAACAACGAAGTACCACTGTTCTTCCTCTTCGTTCCATACGGAACGGATTTTCTTGTCCTGAAATAGTTTGATGTTGGTCATTGTCCTATAAATCTTTCCTAAAAGTAATACCTTTAGGTGTCAAATAAAAATCCTTGTCTTTAATAAGATATTTCAAAGTGTTAATTCCACAACGAATTTTTTCGGGCATTTTTTCGTAATCCTTTATGGATTCACCTTTGCCTAAATCTTTGTCTGCTTGTGCGTTACTATTTTTTACAAGTTTTATTAAACTTGGATTTTCAAATCCTTTTATAACATATAAATTCTGAGATATTGTTTTAGTGTCCATGTCTTTTATTTCTTCAACACTATTTTTGTATATCAATAGCATATCACCTCGTTTTAATTGCTGGGAAAGAATAAGTTTTGTTCGTTTTTTACTTTCTATGCAATTGGGAATGTCTTCAATACCAGTTTTCCTATTTATGCTTACATCAAACAAACTGAAAATGTGAAATTCCTTTTCTTTTTTGTCGGAACTTTCATACTTGCACATCACATAAAGGTCACCCATTTCTGCATAGTATTTTCTCTTGTATGTTTTTTTTGACAAGTATGTTTGTTCTTTTATTTCTAGAGGCTTTTTTATAGATGTCAGACATCTTATATGTCTAATTTTGTTTACTTTACATTCATCTGAATAATCAATAACACCAGATTTGTTCTTTTTGTACATATATATGCCAGATGCACATGCTTCTTTTAATAATGTGTTTTCTTTAAACTGGTTTTTTATTATTTTGAACAAATCTTTGTCAACTATTGCTTTTTCGAGTTCTTCCCAATTCTTAAAGCCAGAATCATTGTCGTTTGCCTTGTATTTAAGTTCACGTCGAACAACATATAGGATTTCTTCATTTGTCTTTATTGAACCATCGTCGTTGCGGAGTAGTTTTCCGTTCTCATCCTTTAATCCTTGTGTTATTGCTCCGTAGAATGTTTCACCATGCAATTGACCTCTTATGCAGTCTCCTGTAATCCATTCTTTTGCTTGTGGAATGGAATGTCCGTGTTTGTCTTTTTTTATTGTGCCGTCATCATTGATTTCATATATAACATTGCCATCTGAATCTTTTAGCGGAACAATTTTGCCTCTTATGCGTTTGCGTCTGTGTGCTGGTGTAAGTTTCTGATCCTTGTTGATATGATTTACTAGAATATTTTCTTCGATAAACGGAACTATCTTTGAAATGTTTCCTGCTATTCCACATTTCTTTTTTTCAATTTCAAGTTCTTTCTCAAATGTTTCTGTGCTTTCATTTAGTCGTTTCTTTTCTTGTATCTTGAAGAATAATTCAAGCATTTTATCTCGTTGAGCGGCAGAAGGAATCAAGGTCAATACTGTTGCATCGATGGCATGATGCGAATGTTTGTCTCGACTTTTCTTTTCGTCTAAACTTTGTATTCCTAACATTTTTCTGTAGTTGGAAGTTACGCTTCCTTTTTGGACTTCAACCTTGTTGAAGACAGTTTTCAAATAATGGTATGCATATTTTGTAATTATTCTTGTGTCGTTCAACTGATTGTTCCTAAAACTGGAAGTTACTTCAGTCATTGTAAAACGGTTAACTTTGTTTTGCCAGTAATCAAGTTCCATTTGCCACAAGTGCCTTTGACGTATGCAATAGTCTTTTCTTTCTTTGTCTTGAGCTCGTTTTGATTGTGATATCCAAAATTCAACATTGTCTTTAAGCTCATCAACCTTTTGTATCCAAGGTTGGATGCGAAGTTTTATTTCTTCATAATTAGGAAGTTGTGTTGGAATTTGATTTTTCTTTATTGTTCGGTTGTAATGAGCATCACATACAGTTAGGTTTGCCAATGAGTCATCGAATGAAATACTACGAGGAATTGTATGCTCTATATCAAATGCGTTGTCATCGAAAAGATTTGTGATGTTTATTATTTTCCCTGTGTATATGCAGCGGCAACCTTGTTCTGCCCACAATCTATATTTTGTTATGTCCTTTTTGTAAGTAGGAACCTTGATATTCCCTTTTTGTTTGTTTTCTATAATATTTTCGGAAATGTCATGTTGTTCGCATAATAACCGAACTTGGTCTATGTCAGAAGTTTTTATATCTCTACCAGAATAAAACTCTTTGATTATTCTTTCATATTCTTTATTTTCAGATTCTCTTTCTCGTTGATATGCTTCGATTGCCCAGCGCATATTAGCATCGTTAAGTTCTCTGGCTGTTTCTACTACTATGCGAGTGTTTTCGTCAATCATTGAGGCCTTTAGCATATCATTGATTTGCTTTCGCAATATATGTAATACCCGTAGAGCCATTGGATTTTTTAATGCTCCGATAACAGGACTTCCAAGTAGTTTTAAGTATCTGTCATCTTCTGTTTTTTCCAATTTTGCTGGAGCGTAAAATTCTATCATCGATGGGTGGTATATTTTTTTCAGGTCAGATGCTGAAATAAATTGATATTCCCTGCTGACAAATTCTGCCAATGCATCCGAAACTTTGGGAAGTTTATAATAGTCTCGATCTTCTGATGAGAAGAATTTCTGATATAAATCAGCTATGTTGTTTAACAGTTTGTTTTGTTCATTTATATCTTTCTTTTCCCATGTTTTTTGTCCAATAACATTTATTGTAGTTGTTTTTATATCATTGAAGTCGGAAGCAACAAGTTTGTAATAATAGTTCTTGTATGCAAATTGCTCAGTAACGTCTAATGATTTGTAGTTGGCAATAAGCGAGTTAACGATAAAGAACAATTGCTTTTGCTTTCTGTTCTCGCTTATTATTTCGTCGATGCGTGATATTATGTTGGCTTCCACGTCGTTCCATTTTTCCTTGAAAATATCTGGTAATTTTGCCAATAGCACAGCATCAGTGTATATAAGACCTTTTTCCAAGAAACGATTTATGTTTCTTATGGCTTTTAGGCTTAACATTCCGTATCCTTGCTGGATTGAACCATATATGCGAACAAGTTGTTTTGTTTGGTCATCATCGAAATGCAGTTTATTTTTTGCAAATTCTTCAATGTATTCTGGTTCGTCAAAAGAGAAACATACATGCCATAAATCATTGGTAGTATATGATATGCGTCTTATTTCTCCATTCTTTTTGTTTGCCTTTTCTTCTGTAGATTCATATTTCCATGTTTCCCAATTTTCGCCAAGTAAATTCTTTAGCCTTCCAGAAATAGGACATCCAGAGACGCTTGTATTATCTTTATAGTTAATTGTTTTTGTAGTTTTTGAGTACTCTAATTTTTTGCCTGTTTTTTTCTGAATCCATTCTTTGATTTCGCTGAACTTGAATGAGACACGGGTTAATAGGAATTTTTCTTTGTATAATTGATGCTTTTGTTCCAAAGTAAGCGATTCTTTTAATTCTTCGCCGAATCTAATGTTATTAATTAGACAAAATGCCCTGAACTTTTCAAATTCTGGGTTGCTTATAGGACAGCGTGATTTGTTGGGTTCCATTGTACAATATCCAACAAGTCCTTTTTGTGAGCGTAACGGCCGTTTGTAAAATATTGTTCCATCGCCCTTTTTCTCGCTTACAAGACATTTGTAGAAATCACTATTTGTGTTTAATCCATTCTGAAATTCAAAGATTTGTTTGATTTCATCTTTATATTGGGAACGAACCGCTTGATAATCACTATTGCGCACACGAATTCCATCCTTTTCCAAATGGGCAAAAGCACAACCTACAGTCGGCAGGTTGTGTTCCTCCATGTATTCTGTTAATTTGCCAGATTTTTTAACTTCAGATTTTTGCAGTTCTGTTGAAATGTCTATTTCTGAACTATAGTCTATTTCATTCTTTTCCTGTTCTTTTATTGTTTCACCTTTGCTACTTTTGAACCCTCGGCGTTGGGCAATATGATATAGTGCTCTACCTAATTTATATCTGTCGGCTTGGTTTGTGAAATTAAATTGTATTTCCATTAGTTCCGCCCTAAGTTGAAATGGGCTTGAATAATCAGGTTTTCCGTCTCCATCAAAATCCAATCGAACCCATTGCTCGAAATCGGTAGCTTTTATTGGATATTGTCTTTTTAATCCTTTCTCCTTGTCGTATTTGCTCCATTTTTCTAAATCTGCTAATGAAAGAGGGCAGTAGTCATTTTCTATTAAAAGTTTTAGTGTTGCCCAGATTCTATATTTACGAGACTGATATAATCTTCTTGCAGAGCGTTTTTCTGTTCGTTTTGCAGCAAATGAAAATTCTCCACTTTTTTCTTTGCCAACCCCAGATTGAAAAATTATTGAATTGATATATTCAATTTGCTCTATAATATCTTTGCTATAGTCATCATTTCTTAATGTAAGACCAATTGAATTCGTGCCTAAGTCAAGCCCTAAACTTTTTTCCATAAAAATTCTTGTTAGTTACAATTTATTGTTAATTTTGCACTTGAAAGACTTATCACAATAAGGCTATAAGCCGAAGATTTTTCTTTGTCCTGCGTACTCCGTGGGACTTTTTTTTTATTGTAATTCGTCTTAAGTGTTTTGCGTTTGCAAATATAACAATACCTATTTATAAAATCAAATGCTTATTTCTGAAATTTGAAAACATTAAAGGTGCACTTTCGGGTGTCGCTTTTTTTATTTAAACACTTCCACTGCCTTGTCGAAAATTCCTGTCAGGTAGGCGAGAGTCATTCCGTAGTTTGAGATGGGAATGCCGGCATCGACGGCTGGCTTGAGCCTGTTGATAAGCTGTTTGCGTGTGACCATGCAACCACCGCATTGTATTACCATGGCAAAGTCGGTGATAGGTTCGGGAATGCTGTCGAGTCCAGCTACAAAGGTGAATTCCAGTTGTTTGCCTGTGAACTTGCGCAGTGCGTTTGGTATCTTTACGCGGCCAATGTCCTCGCACGAAACATGATGGCTACAGCTTTCAAGCATCAGTATCTTGTCGCCGTCGCGCAAGTCGGCAATGTGCGGTGTTCCTTTCAGGTAGTTGGCAAAATCGCCTTTGCTGCGGGCGAGCACAATAGAGAAACTTGTGAGTGGCACATCGCTGGGAATCAAGTTCTTTACTTTGTGGAAAACCTGCGAATCGGTAATGGCGAGACGCGGTTTTATGCCTCGACGGAAGAATTCCTCGACTTCGGTGTCCTGCACGACAATTGCCATGCAATGGTTGTCGAGGCAGTCGCGAAGTACCTGAACCTGAGGAAGAATCATTCGTCCCTGCGGTGCTTCGCTGTCGATTGGGGTGATTAGCAGGACAATATCATTTTCGCTCACAATGTCGCCAAGCAGCGAACCGAAGGTCCATGTGCTTTCGGGAGCAATCTGCTTTATGGTATCGAAGACAAGCGGAACCAGGTCGCGGTTGACAGTAGAAAAGTCGATTACGGGAACTTTGTATTCGGCTTCGAGACTTTGTTTCAGTTTGTCGTCGATGGGAGCAATGTCGGACTTGTTGTGGATAATGAAGAAAACGGTTTTCAGTTCGCGCAGACGCTCGATTATTTTGCGCTCGTAGTCGCCGAATTCGTTGTTGGAAATCACGATGATAGCCATGTCGATAATGTTGAGCGTATCGAGTGACCTTTGTATGCGGAGCTGTCCAGTTGCGCCTTCGTCGTCGATTCCTGCGGTGTCGATGAAAATCACTGGTGCGTAACCGAGAATTTCGAACGAACGTTTCACTGGGTCGGTGGTTGTGCCCTTGAGGTCGGAGACGATGGAAATGTTCTGTCCCGACAGGCAGTTGATTAACGACGATTTGCCGGCATTGCGTCTGCCGTAGATTCCTATGTGTGGTTTGTTGTCTTTTCCTTGCATGATAATGGACAATTGATAATTAACAATGTATAATTGACAATTTATAATGATGGGTTAGATGTTCATGTGGAGAATAATTGCTTTTACAAACCGATTTTTCCCGTTAAGATCCTTGATGATTTCGGCATCGTAACCGAAAGAGCGACAAAGTTCAAGCATTTCTGCTCCTAGATTTTCGTTTATCTCGAAGAAAACCAATGGCTTGCATTCGGGTTGATGCCTTTCGATAAACATTAATATGCTGCGATAGAATAGCAGAGGGTCGTTGTCGTCGACATATAGGGCCAGCGATGGCTCGAAGTCGGTTACGTTCTTGTGCATCAGCGACTTTTCGCTATTCATGACGTAGGGTGGGTTGCTTACCACAATGTCGAATTTCTCGTCGAAAGGAAATCTGCTATCCGAAAGAATGTCGTATTTTGCAAATGTAATTTCGGCATTGTTGGTTTCGGCGTTTTGCTTGGCTATTTCCAGTGCTTTTTCGGAAATGTCGATAGCAAAAAGATTGGCTTCGGGGCGCATTTTCTTTATTGCAATCGGTATGCAACCGCTGCCAGTACCGATGTCGAGGATTCTTATTTTTTTTGCACTTCGAACGGCGTCAAAGTGGCAAATCAGCGTTTCGACAAGCATTTCGGTTTCTTGTCTAGGTATCAGCACGTTGCTGTCGACATGGAACTCCATTCCGCAGAACGAAGCAATTCCTGTAACGTATTGCACGGGTTCTCCGCTTGTTAGCCTAGCCGATTTCTGCGAGAGTTTTTCAAGTATGATTTTGTCGAGTTCATCGTCCTTTCCGACAAGCATTTGCGTGCGTGAAAGTTTCAGCTCGTCGCAGACAAATACCTCGGCAATGGAGCGAGCCTCGTTTTTGTCGTAGCTTGCTTCGAGTTGCGACGAAAGGTTGCGGATGAACTGTGATATCGTCATTTATCTGATTACCTGAATGTTGCCAGATTCGTCAACCTTTACTATGTCAGAATTTCTGTTTCGGCTCAGTTCGTCCTGTCGTAGCGGAACGACGTAGTCGACTTCCGACTTTATTTCGTTTGCAATGTCGCAGAATCCGAGTGGCGGGTTGCATCCCGAAAGGTTTGCCGATGTGGAGACTATTGGACGTCCGAGCAAGCCTATAACTTCGCGGCAGAAATCGTCGTTTACAATTCGTATTCCGATGGAACCGTCCTCGGCGACGAGGTTTTTGGGCAGATTTTTGGCTTCTGGGTAGATGATTGTAAGTGGACGGTCGGCCGCCTCAATGAGGTCGACAGCTATTTCGGGGATTGATGTAGTGAATTTTTTCATCATTTCCATCGAATCGACAAGTATCAGCATACTTTTGCCCTTGTCACGATGTTTGATGTCGTAAATGCGTGTGATTGCATTTTCGTTGCATGCATCGCAGCCTAATCCCCATATTGTGTCGGTAGGATAGAGGATTGTGCCTCCGTTTTCCAAGACTTTACAAGTTTCGTCAACAATGTTTTTCATAGTTTATTGTAAAAAGTCATTAGTTCTTCGGTAATAAGTGCACGGTCGAAGCGTTTGCTGCGCTCGTAGCCGCGCTGGACAAGTTTCTTGCGTTCTTCCTCGTTGTCGAGAAGATATTTTATTGCTTCGGCAAGATTGTCCTTGTGTGGTGCATTGATTGTAAATGCTGCATTTCCAGCAATTTCGCCAGTACTTCCGTTGCTGTTGGTAATCACAGGAGTGCCAGAGAAAAACGCTTCGAGAATAGGAATTCCAAAGCCTTCGTACATCGACGGATATATGAAAATGTCGGCCATCTGGTATATTGCAGGAAGGTCGGCGTTGCCAAGTCGTTCGAGCACATGCAGACGCGAGGTAAGTCCATGCGAATCGGCGTAGGCTTGTATTTCGTTGAAATACTCGGTCTTACGGCCAACCATCACAATGTCGATGTCGATGTTGTGTTCGTACACTGCTTCGAGAATGCGGTGCGTATTTTTGCGTCTTTCGATAGTGCCTACCGAAAGCAGGAAATGGTCGGGGAGGTTGTTCGCCTTCCTGATGCGTTCCTTTTCCTCGTCGCTTATTTTCTGTGCGAACTTTGGATTACAAGTCTGATACAGAACATCTATTTTTTTGTCGCTAATGCCGTAGAATTCCATTATATCTTTCTTGGTCTGACTGCTGGTAGCGATTATACGGTCGGACTTTTCGCAGGCATAGCGGAACTTGTAGTCGTAAATCTTGCGGTCGAAGTATTTGTACAAGTACGGGAATTTCAAGAAGATAAGGTCGTGGATTGTGACAACCTTTATTGCTTTTGTCTTATTGATGTCGCGTGGCAGTTCGTTGCTTAGTCCGTGGAAGATTTCGATTCCCTGCTGCTCGATCTGTTCGCCAAGTTTCATCGAACGCCATTTTGCCAATGCAAATTTTGACGAACCTTGTGTCGGCATTATCAAGTTGTTGCAGTACTTTTCCTCAACAAGTCCGTAAGGGTTTTCGGTACTGAAAAGCACATACTTGTTTTCGGGATACAAATCTTGCAGCGAGCGAATGACATCGCGGCTATAATTGCCGAGTCCCGCCTTGTTCACGAATGCTCTTTTTGCGTCGAATCCGATTATCATAGTGCCAATTTTTAGACTGCAACATTATTTTCGCGCAAAGCTTCGTTGAGCGAGGTTTTCTTGTCGGTCGATTCCTTGCGTTTGCCTATTATGAGTGCGCAAGGCAGGTAATAGGTTCCTGCGGGGAATTGTTTTGCGGTGCTTCCTGGGATTACCACCGAGCGTTCGGGGACATATCCTTTGTATTCAATAGGTTCGTTTCCAGTAACATCGATTATCTTAGTTGAAGCAGTGATTACAGTGTTTGCTCCGAGTACGGCCTCCTTGCATATATGAGCGCCTTCGACCACAATGCAGCGTGAACCGATGAAGCAGTTATCTTCGATAATGACCGGCGCAGCCTGAACGGGTTCGAGTACGCCGCCTATGCCAACGCCACCCGAGAGGTGCACGTTCTTGCCTATTTGGGCGCACGAACCTACGGTTGCCCAAGTATCGACCATAGTGCCTTCGTCGACGTATGCGCCGATATTCACGTACGACGGCATCATAATCACGCCTTTGGCGAGGTAGGCACCGTAGCGGGCTGTTGCTGGGGGAACTACGCGAACGCCAAGTTTGTCGTAGTCGTGCTTGAGGGCAATTTTATCGTGGTATTCGAAGATGCCAGATTCGGTTTTCTGCTGTTTTTGTGTCGGGAAATAGAGGATTACGGCTTTTTTCACCCATTCGTTCACTTGCCATTTGTCGCCAACAGGCTCGGCCACACGGATTTCGCCGCTATCGAGAAGTTTTATGGTTTCTTCTATAACCTTTATGTTTTCAGGCATTTCGAGCAATTCGCGATGCTCCCAAATGCGTTCAATAGTTTCTTTCAATGTCGAATACATACATTTCTAATTAAGAGCATACAAACATAATAAAAAATATGTTTTGCAATATATTTGTATGAAAAAGAAATTAACAGGGGAGTGAGGTGGATTGTGCAAAATGTGAAGTGTTGATAAGTTTTCGCCTCAATCAAAAAAAAAGGTCATTTTTTGGGGTAACTATATACAAGTTGAGTAAATTTTGTGCTATCAAACTGTCATTCCGTAAGTTGGAACAATAACGCGATACGGAACGGGGAGCGTAATATTGTTCAACTATGCGGAATCTCCCGTGAAATGAGATTTCAATGGAGATTCCGCATAGACAAGCTCACACGACACGTTCCTTAGTCGGTTCGCTTTGTCTTGTGGAATGACTAAGGAGCCAATAACAAAAAGTACATTGTGTCAACACGTATATAGTTTCCTTTTTTTAGTAGTATTCCTAAAAACTTCTATATAAACTTCTTCAAGAATTTTCCTGTAATAGACTCCTTGCATTTCAATAGGTTGGCTGGTGTGCCTTCGAAAACAAGGTTTCCGCCGTTTTCGCCACCGTCGGGACCAAGGTCGATAATCCAGTCGGCAAACTTGATAACCTCGGGATTATGCTCGATGATGATGAGCGTATGGCCTTTGGTGCGCATACTTTCCATGGCTTTCAGCAACTTGTTGATGTCGTGGAAATGCAGGCCTGTGGTCGGTTCGTCGAAGATGAAAATCGTTGGTTCGGCGTTTTCCATGCTGAGGAATGTTGCCAGCTTAATTCGCTGACTTTCACCGCCACTGAGCGTACTCGACGGTTGTCCCATCTTCAGGTAGCCAAGTCCTACGTTGATGTAGTTTTGTAACAACGAAACGATGTTCTTTTCCAGTTTGCCGTCGCTCTGCGAGAAGAATTCCACAGCCTCGGCGATGCTCATTTCCAGAACGTCGTAGATGTTTTTGTCGCGGTATTTTATTTCAAGAATCTCGTCCTTGAAACGTTTGCCGTTGCAGGCTTCGCACACAAGGTGTATGTCGGACATAAACTGCATCTCGACGGTTATTTCGCCCTCGCCCTGACAAACTTCGCAGCGTCCGCCTTCGGTGTTGAACGAGAAATGCGAGGCTTTCAGTCCATTGAGCTTGGCTGTCTTTTGCTCTGCAAAAAGTTTTCGTATCTCGTCGAAGGCCTTGATGTAGATGGCTGGATTTGAGCGGCTTGACTTTGCAATCGGGTTCTGGTCGACGAATTCGATATTCTTTATCATCCTTATGTCGCCCGAAATCTTGTCGAAGTCGCCGGCTTTGTCGGCCGATACGCCAAGTTCGCGTCGGATGGCAGGATAGAGGATGCCTTTGACGAGGCTGGTCTTTCCCGAACCGCTTACGCCGGTAATTACCGTTGCAACGTTGAGTGGAAACGTTACCGTTATGTTTTTCAGATTGTTGTATCGCGCGCCTTCAATCTTTATGGAGTTGCGCCACTTCAACGGATTGTCGTTCTTGGGGTTCTGCAGTTCGCCACGCAGATATTTTGCGGTAAGCGTGTCGGCTTTTTCTAGCTTCTTGATGTCGCCTTCGAATACCACTTCGCCACCGAATTCACCGGCAAGCGGACCTATGTCGATTATGTGGTCGGCAGCACGGATTATGGCTTCGTCATGTTCTACGACAACCACAGTGTTTTTCTTATCACGCAACTTTTTGAGTATTGTTATCAGGTTTTGCGTGTCGCGTTCGTGCAGACCGATGCTTGGCTCGTCGAGGACGTACAGAGAGCCGACAAGTCCCGAACCGAATACCGTGGCAAGGTTCATTCGTTGCGATTCGCCGCCCGAAAGTGTTGATGCTGTACGGTTTAGCGTAAGGTAACCAAGTCCGACTTCAATCATTGCCTCAAGGCGAACTTTTATTTCGGTTCTGATTCTTGCCGAAGCTTCCTCGTCAAACGGCGTGAGTTTCAGATTGTCGAAGAACTTGCAGAGTTCGCTTATTGGCATGTCGATAAGGTCGCCGATGTTCTTGTCGCCGACTTTCACATACATGGCTTCCTTTTTCAGACGTTTGCCCTTGCAGTCGGGACAAGTTGTCTTGCCTCTGTAGCGCGAAATCATCACGCGGTTCTGTATCTTGTATTTCTGAGTTTCGAGATATTCGAAGAAGTCGTTTATGCCATAGATGTCGTGCTTTTTGTTACCATTCCAAAGCAAATCCTTTTCTGCGTCTGTCAGTTGATAATAAGGACGATGGATAGGGAAGTTTAAACTAGCACTTTTAATCATGAAATCATGGTTCCACTGCTTCATGACATCGCCACGCCAGCAGAAAACAGCGCCGTCGTAAACGCTCATTCCCTTGTTCGGAATGACAAGGTCCTCGTCGATGCCGAGAATTTTTCCAAATCCCTCACAGGTGGGACAAGCACCGATTGGATTGTTGAAACTGAATAGGTTTACCGATGGCTGCTCGAAGGTTATTCCGTCGGCTTCGAAACGGTTCGAGAATGGATGCTGCTTCAGTTCGTCTCCATATTCATAAACAAAGCATTCGCCTTTGCCTTCGAAGAAAGCAGTTTGCACCGAGTCGGCAATTCGACCGACAAGAGTATTGTCGTCGGGTTTTACTGTTAGACGTTCGAGTACAATGTGTATAGTATCGCCAATCGACTTTAACTCAACGACTTCGTCTGTCCGCTGAAGTTTACCGTTGTCGACAAACCTTACATAGCCCTGCTTTGAAATGAGCAGGAGCTGTTCGCCCTTCTTTTGCTTCTTATTGAATGTATAAGGGAAGCAAACCAGCACCTTTGTGCCTTCTGGCATTGCAGTTATTGTGTTTATTACATCGTTGGTACTGTGGCATTTGACTTCATTGCCGGAAATGGGAGAGAAGGTTTTTCCAATGCGGGCGAACAATAGTTTCAGGTAGTCGTATATTTCGGTAGAAGTGCCGACAGTAGAACGAGGATTGCGGGTGTTGACCTTCTGGCGGATGGCTAGACAGGCTCTCGACGTAGCGACGTTGTCCTTCGGCAAACAGTGTGTCGAACGCTAATGACGATTTGCCGGAACCAGATAATCCAGTGATTACAACAAGCTTGTTGCGAGGTATTTCGAGATTTATGTTCTTCAGGTTGTTAACCCTTACGCCTTTCAGCGTTATACATTCCTTGTCAGCCATTTCCTTCTCTAAAAAATTTTGCAAATTAAGCACTTTTTTTGCTAAAAACGAAGACGATTGAAAGGTGATTTTTTTGAAGTGGTTTGAAGTTGTTTGAAGTTGTTTGAAGTTGTTTGAAGTTGTTTGAGGTTGTTTGAGATTGTTTGAAATTGTTTGAAATTGTTTGAAATGGTTTGAAATGGTTTGAAATGGTTTGAAATTGTTTCAGTTGGTTTTAAACCCATAAACTTAGAAACATTCAAACTCATAAACGTGCGTAGCACATGAAAC
>CADARW010000043.1 GCA_902790405.1 uncultured Bacteroidia bacterium | reverse complement strand
TGCTGTTTTCTGCAACGAATTCAACATTTTCGAGTTGCAGAAAGCACTAGGAACAAAAAATGCGCTGAAAGCCTACCAGATTACCGACTATTTTGCAAAAAATCCCAAAAGCACCTACGTCGGTCTGGCAATAAAGCAGATATTCGACTACTTTGTCCGCATAATGAAAGTGCACTACGCCAAGGACAAGAGCAAGAACGGTCTTGCCAGCGAACTGGGCGTCAACCCATACTTTGTGGATGAATACACCACAGCCGCCAGGTATTATCCTGCAGCAAAAATCGTCAGCATAGTATCATTCCTGCGCGATGCCGACATGAAGAGCAAAGGTATGGGCGGCACATACGAGGATGGCGACATCTATAAGGAATTAATTTTCAAAATCATGCACGTATGAACAAGGCGGTTTTTCTCGATAGGGACGGTGTGATAAACAAGGAACTCGGTCGCTACTGCGAAAACGTGGACGAATTCGAGATTCTTGAGGATGTCGGACTTGCCATAAAAGTGCTGAAAGAAGCAGGTTTCCTTGTCATAATCATTTCGAACCAAGGCGGAATAGCCAAGGGACTTTACACCGAAGCCGACGTAAACCAAATGCACGACAAGCTCTGCCAGCACACATCCAAATTTGGTGCCAGCATCGACGACTTCTACTTCTGCCCCCACCACGACTCCATTAGCCGCTGCCTATGCCGCAAGCCCAACAGCCTGATGATTGAAAAGGCTATGGCAACCTACAACATCGACCCGAGCCAGTCGTACATGATTGGCGACGGCAAACGCGACATCGAAGCTGCCCAAAAAGCCGGTGTAAAGGGCATACTCATCGAATCGAATTCTGGAATTCTTGAAATCTGCAAACAAATAGCATCGGAATAATGGCACGACACATAATGCTAAACGGAACCATAATGCCTTCGGACACGCCTTGTCTGAGCTACAACAACCGTGGACTTCTGTGGGGCGATTCGTTCAGCGTGCAACTGAGAGGAAATTCGTGCTTTGTTTACGATTTCAGCAGTTACTTCGCATGCATAACCCGCATTGCCGAATCGATTGGAATGCAATCCAGCGAGTCGTTCAAGCAAAAAGGTTTTGCCAACGACATTATGCTCCTGCTTAGGAAAAACCGCATCTACAAGGAATTCGTCGCCACGATTACTATCTTCCGCAACAGCGACAGTACAAGCAAAATTGCCGACACAAACACATTCTCGACACTTGTTTCGGTCGAAAGTCTGCCGCACGAATACTACAGCATCAACAAGGAAGGCATTTTTACCGACATATTCGATGCTTCGATGTTGCACTGTCCGACAACAAGTCAAACTTTCCAGTACGAACTTATTAGCGGAAACATTTTGGCTGAAAAAAAAGTCGATGACTTGATTATCACCGACACGGACGGCAACTACCGACGCAGCCTACATTCCGACATTTTCTTTATGAAAGACAAGTCGCTGATTTACGCCTCCAATTACGAAAAGACATCCATAAATTCCGTATTTTCGTCACGAATAATGCAAATTTCGAAACAAAAACTCGGAATGGAGATATACAAGTCGTCGATAAACAGCAGCAAGCTGAAAAGCATAGACGCCATGTTCCTTGCCGACCCTGTAAACGGAATCAGATGGGTTGTCGGAATGGGACGCAACAGATTCTACAGCAGCATAGTCAACGACATAGCTTACGAAATATATCACTACTACAAAACAGAAATAGAAAATTTAAAGTACGGGCACGTTTAAAACGCGCCCCAACAATATATGCAAACACTCAAATTCCATATCAACGAAAACCGCGGACTTCGCTTCATCTACGAGAAAATGGAAATCTGCTCGGCGACAGGACGCAAACGACTGCTATCGCAGCAATTTATTACCAGTGATTTCGAGCTGAAAATGGAACTCGATACCCTTGAAATTTTCGCAAACTTCGTCAGCGACCGCGAAAACGCCAAGAGCATTGTCGCAATACAGCACCGTCTGTACTGCCAGAACGACATCCACCAGACAATACACAACCTACGTTCTGCACAGACACTCGACGACATTGAACTTTTCGAGGTGAAAAATTTCTGCATGGTTTCGCGCGACATCTGCAAATTGATAAAGGACACACAGATTGACATTCTGCCATTCCACGACCTAAATCCGATTGTCGAAATACTTGACCCCGAACACAACGGGATACAAAGCTTCTACATCTACTCGGCATACGACGAGAAACTTGCCGCACTGCGCAAGGAATACGACATCGCCAAGAATGCCAACGAGAACGAAAAGGCCGAACGCATACGTCTCGAGTGCATCGAAATCGAAGACCGCATACGCGAACACCTATCCGAAAAGTTGCGCAACTACAGCGAGGCCATCCAAGCCAACTATGACCAGCTTGCATACTTAGACTTGCTTCTGGCAAAAGCACTGCTCGCCCGCGACTTCAAACTTTGCAAACCGTCGATTTCGGCAAACGACACAAACATAAAAGGTGCATTCAATCCCGTTGTCGCCGAATCGCTGAATGAACGTGGCAGCGAATTCCAGCCAATCGACCTGCACTTCGACGACACGCCAAACCTGATAACCGGAGCTAACATGTCGGGTAAAACGGTAGTACTCAAAACTATGTCGCTCATACAGATGATGTTCCAGTTTGGCTTCTTCGTACCAGCAGAGAGTGCCGAAATAGCTATGGTCGAAGAAATTATGACCAGCATTGGCGACGCACAGTCGGAAGTAAACGGATTGTCGTCGTTTGCAATCGAGATGCTCAACATCGACAAGATTCTCAAGGCAGTGAAGTCGGGACAAAAGATACTTGCCCTCGTCGACGAGCTTGCACGCACCACCAACCCCAGCGAAGGCCGTGCTTTGGTCAATGCTTTTATAAAGATTCTGTCGCGCCATGCAACCCGCAGCCTCATCACAACCCACTACAACGGCATAACAGCACAATGCAACCGATTGAGAGTAAAAGGCTTGCAAGTTCCAGAAGGCACAAAGGTAACGCCAGAAAACATAAACCGCTACATGGATTATTCTCTCGTACACACCACCGAAGAGGAAGTGCCGACCGAAGGTCTCACCATAGCCGAAATATTTGGCATCGACGAGGAATTCATCAGCGAAGCGAGAAAGATGATTAATCAGGGCTAGAAGGCGAATAGGTAGAAAGCGCAACACATAAAATGCTATCAGATTTGTACAGCCGCAAAATTTTGCGGCTCACCATACAAATTTCTCTTTGACATACGAAAAAAAAATCCTAAACTTGCACATTAAAATTTAAACATCGAACAAAATGGCAAACATAAAGAAAGTAGCTGTCCTCACATCGGGTGGCGACGCTCCAGGAATGAATGCGGCAATTAGAGCCGTTGTACGCAAGGCATTGCACGAAGGTCTTGAAGTTATGGGTGTAATGAGAGGTTACTAAGGTCTCATCGCCGACGACTTTATACCAATGGAATCGAAAAGTGTAGGTAACATCATCCAGCGCGGTGGTACTATCCTCAAGACCGCACGTAGCGACAGGTTCAGAACCATCGAAGGTCAGCAGATTGCATACGATAACCTCAGAAAGCACGAAGTTGATGCTCTTGTAGTTATCGGCGGTGATGGTACGTTCAGGGGCGCAAGGGAATTCACCGAAAACTTCCCGTTCCCAGTAGTTGGTCTGCCAGGCACAATCGACAACGACTTGTATGGTACCGACATGACTATCGGATACGACACAGCCTTGAATACCGTTGTTGAAGCAGTCGACAAGATTCGCGACACAGCTGCCAGCCACGAACGTATGTTCTTCGTAGAGGTTATGGGCCGTGATGCTGGTTTCATCGCATTGCGTAGCGGTATCGCTTGTGGTGCAGAGGACGTACTTATCCCAGAAACAGTAACTTACCTCGACGAAGTTCACGACAAGCTCGTTAAGTACATGACCGAAAAGAAAACTTCGAGCATCATACTCGTTGCCGAAGGCGACGATGCAGGTGGCGCATACGACATCCGCAACGCTATGGCAAAATATGGCGAGGAATTCGACATGAGAGTAATCGTTCTCGGTCACATCCAGCGTGGTGGTTCTCCATCGGCATACGACAGATACCTCGCAAGCCGTCTGGGTGTAGCTGCTATCGACGCACTTCTCGACGACCAGCGCAGCGTAATGTGCGGTATGGTTCACAACGAAATCGTGCTTGTTCCTTTCAACAAGACTATCAAGCACCACAAGACCATCGACCAGAAGATGCTCGACATCGTTGACGTACTCAACAGCTAATTTTATTAATAACTAACATAATCGGGTAGCAGCATTCTCAACAATGCCTGCCCGATTAATTAATTTAATATAGCCGTTGCTCGCTAGTTTTAGTCGTTGCTCGCAACGACTCTACAAATTTTGGACATTGCTCGCAACGACTCTACTGATTGTTAACAATTAATTCTTAAATATTTTTGCTTACCGCTTCCGTCATACTTCCACTTGCATTGCCAGGAACTTTTACCTACGAAGTTCCCGACGAATTTCGCCATTCCATAAAAAATGGACAGCGCGTACTCGTCAACTTTGGCAAAAAAAAGATTTACACGGGAATTGTGGTAAATGTCGAGGAAACCGACGCAAGCAATACCGACTTCAACATCAAGCCCATATACGCGCTTCTCGACGACACACCATTCATCACCGAAGCACAGCTGAAACTCTGGAACTGGATGTCGTCGTACTATTGCTGCACAATCGGCGAGGTGCTTGCCGCCGCAATACCATCGATACTCCTACCCACCAGCGAAAGCAAATATTCGGTATCGGCAACACCTACAAGCGACGAAGTCCTTGTAAAAAGCGACCTAGCCGTCTACAACGCGCTGGCACTTAGCCACGTATCAACGTTAAACGAAATCATCGACTGCACCGGCATACGCAACCCGCTGCCAGCATTGCAAAGGCTTGTCGCCCGCGGACTTGTTTCCGATGAGCAGATAATTGCCAAGCAATACAAGCCGACAGAACGCAACTACGTGCTGTTTTCGACCATCGAAGCCGAAAAGAATCAGGCTGCACTAGACAAGATAATGGCTAAGAACAGCAAGCAAAAGCAAATTATCGAACAGCTTGTCGGCATTTGCCAGACACGCCATACCGACTGCATCGAAATCGAGGAGCGCGAAATTCTTGAACGCTGCGAAGCATCTAAATCGAGCCTGCAAAGCCTGCAGAAATATGGTATGCTGCAACTCTACCGCAAGGTTCGCGAAATCAATTTCGACACCGAAAGCGACTCCCAGCAAGTGGAGCTATCGGAACCTCAGCAGATTGCGTTTGCAGAAATAAATTCGGCCTTTGCCGAGAACATTCCTGTCCTGCTTCACGGAGTAACCTCGAGCGGCAAGACAGAAATTTACATACGCCTGATTCAGAACACATTGACACAAGGCAGAAAGGTCCTTTACCTTCTGCCCGAAATTGCCATTACAGCACAGATAATTGCACGGCTTGAAAAATATTTTGGCACCTCGGTAAAGGTATATCATAGCAAACACACCGCATCGGCACGCGCAGGAATTTACAATGCAGTCCTTGGCAACAAATACGAAATAATCTTGGGCGTTCGTTCGGCAATTTTCCTGCCATACGAAAACCTCGGACTTATAATCGTCGACGAGGAGCACGAAAACTCGTACAAGCAATTCGATCCCGACCCGCGATACAACGCCCGCGACATGGCACTTGTGCTTGGTAAGATTCACAACGCCAACGTGATACTCGGTTCGGCAACGCCATCGGTCGAATCGTACTACAATACTACGCAAGGGCGTTACCGGCTCGTAGAACTTACCGAACGCTACGGAAATGTGCAGTTGCCTACAATCGAGGTCGCCGACATGAAGGACGCATATTTCCGCAAGATAAACAAAGGTCACTTCCACCCTACCCTCATCGCGGCAATCAACTCGGCAATCGCGACTGGCGAACAGGTAATATTGTTCCAGAACCGTCGCGGCTACTCATCGATGATGGAATGCAAGGACTGCGGATGGGTGCCACATTGCAGCAACTGCAACGTAAGCCTTACGCTTCACAAGTTCGACAACAAGCTCGTGTGCCACTACTGTGGCGAAAAATTCAACGTACCGACAAAGTGCGGCAACTGCGGAAGTGAGAACCTTACAAGCAAAGGACTTGGCACCGAAAAGATTGAAGAACAAGTGGCGACGTTGTTCCCAACGGCACGCATCGCCCGCCTCGACTACGACACAGCGCAGTCGCGCAAGAACTACGAGCGCATAATCGACGAGTTCTCGAATGGCGACATCGACATTCTCATCGGTACGCAGATGATTACCAAAGGCCTAGACTTTCCGAACGTAAGCTTAGTTGGAATCCTCAATGCCGACAATATGCTCAACTTCCCCGATTTCCGAGCTTTCGAGCGGTCGTACCAGCTGATGGCGCAGGTTGCAGGGCGTGCAGGGCGCAGGCAGAAGCGCGGACGGGTAATCATACAGACTTTCAGTCCCGACCACGAGATTATACGTCAGGTTTTGGCAAACAACTACAAGGCAATGTTTAACAACCAGATGTGCGAGCGCGAACTTTTCCACTACCCACCGCTTTGCAGTTTCGTAATAGTCCATCTGAAGCACAAGGACTACCGCAAGGCTTTCCAGGCAGCAGCCATTCTTGCGAAAGAACTGAAAGCCGTACTGCAACAGCGTGTGCGCGGCCCCGAAGAGCCAGCCGTAAACCGCATCAGCAGCTATTACATCATGAATGTGCATATACGTTTCGAGAAAAGCATTTCGGCCTCCAAGGTCAAAGCCTTCATTATGGAAAAAGTGCAGATGATAAAGTCAATCCCCGAGTTGACACAGGTCAATGCAGAGATAGACGTGGATCCGTACTAGGATTAGATTGCAGATTATCAGCCTACTGAAACTTTTTCAAGGGAGTTTTTGCCAATTACTACAACTTTTTCAAACGACTTTTTCTAAAACCTGTAACTTTTTTGAGGGAGTTTTTCAAAACAAAACCCATCTCTTACTATTGAATTAATTTCTTTACAATAGTAGATCCAGTATTTCCATCCCCATACAAATTTCTTGAAAAATCTGGGATAGCATCCTTCATATAAGCAAATGAATCTAATATTTTGATAGGATCGGCACCTGCTAAAACATTACAACCGCATTCTAATAATTCAACCCACTCCGTTTGCTCACGTAAAGTAACACACTTTTTCTTAAAAAAATATGCCTCTTTCTGCAATCCTCCACTATCGGTCATTATCATCTCAGAATTAGTAATTAACCATATCATTTCAAAATATCCTACAGGATCAATGAAGCAAATCTTACTATTTTCAAAAGAATATCCATTTTTCTCAAGAATACCTCTTGTTCTTGGATGAATTGGCATTACAGCAGGAATATCTTTTGAAATTTTCTCCAATGCAGAAAAAATTCCATTCAATTTTTCATTATTATCCGTATTCTCTGCCCTATGAATCGTACACAATATATATTTACTTGGCAAGTCTATTTGCGGCTTAACAGACTTCTGCTGATAATAGAGTGCTGCATCATACATAACATCTCCGCACCTAACAATATCACAGTCGAAAGAAGAAAAACCTTCACTATGCAAATTATTTACTGCCTTATCTGTAGGGCAAAATAGCACAGAACTAACTCGATCTGTTAGTATCCTATTAATCTCTTCTGGCATCTCCATATTAAACGACCTAAGCCCTGCTTCAACATGTGCCAACTTTATATGCAACTTACAAGCAGCTAAAGCCCCAGCCAAAGTTGAATCAGTATCGCCATAAACAAGAACCCAATCTGGTTTCTCTTTTACTAAAACCTCTTCAATTTTCTCCAGCATTTGACCTGTCATTGCCCCATGCGAAAGACCGTTTACATTCAAATTATAATCAGGTTTCCTGATGTCCATTTCCCTAAAGAACACATCGGACATATTGACATCGTAATGCTGTCCTGTGTGAACAAGCACTTCTTCTATTTCCGTTCTCTCACGAACAACCCTGCTTACAACCGCGGCCTTAACAAATTGAGGGCGAGCTCCAACTATTGTAACAATCTTCATCATAACTCTTTTATAATTTCTGCCAGCTGCTTTGTTTGTCCTTTTCTTGAATAATTCTCAAAACCATTAGATTTACATTCCACAAATCCTGTTTTAATAAACTCACCGTATATCTCTGGCAATATTCTAGCAAGTTCCTCTTTATTTTTTACAATTATCCCGGAATTAGTTTCCGCA
Source organism: uncultured Bacteroidia bacterium (assembly GCA_902790405.1). GTDB lineage: Bacteria > Bacteroidota > Bacteroidia > Bacteroidales > ML635J-15 > Bact-19. The sequence goes on along the minus strand of CADARW010000043.1, from coordinate 6,872 downwards.
ATAAGGTCTTCCTGCAGATGAGAACTCAAACCTTTTATTTCATCGGTTGGATAATACTTTGCCTTCAATGCATTTGCTTCTTCGTCATTGGAATAACAAAGCATTATTTGGCGCCTAATACCAAGATAATCGTATATCTTAGTCCCCATATAGGAATAATAGTTCAACAGAAGCATTATATTATGTTTTGCTAGTTCTGCCAAAAGTTGCTCGTTCCTCATTCTTGGGAAAACTTTTACATGCTTATTAAGATTGGGATATTTATCTAACAAACAAACAATATCATCCGCATTACTTACTCCGTAAAAATTCAACTCAAATTTTGGATTTATATTGGAATCTGCAAAATGCGAAAAACATTGCAAAACACTTTCCAATGGATGCCAATTGTATATAGTGCCCACAAAGGCAAACCTAAGACAATCGCCCCCTTGCTTTATATTCGACACTGCATCTATAGCATCAGGATTATATCCGTTTGGAATCACATGGAATGGTTTATGCACATTTGTCTCTATCTGTACTTTGCAGAACTCACTCACCGTTATCACAACCGAAGCATTAGCAGTGAACCTTTTTTCAAAAGAATTAATCCACTTACCTACAAATCTACTTCTATTCTTATTCTGACTCCAAGGATCCCTATAATCTGCCACCCAAGGAACTCCATACTTCTTGCTAAGCGTAGAAGCATATTTGAATAGGACAAATGGCTCCCCTGTAGCGATTATAGCATCAACCTTATTGTTCTTCAAATATTCTTTTGCACCACGATACAAGCCCGACTTTGGTCCTACAAAGAACAGAAACTGCATAAACTCATACCAAGCCGTTACCATTCTGCGTATAAAGGCATATTTACTACGTCCATACTTAAGCATTATGCGGTTTGCAAGATTCGGCTTGTATGGTGTGCGTATTATTGTACCGTACTCGGATGTCTCAACTATGGTTTCGTTGCTTTCGCCAGGCGCAATATAATCAAGTTCGTTGGCATACTTATTTCCCCATTGCCGAGTAACAACAATAGGTTCTACGCCATATTCCTTCAAATACCTGTACCACGCGTATGGCCTAAGGCCACCGACAGAAACATAAGGCGGGAAATCGTATGCCAATATCAAGAGTTTCTTCATTGTATATTCACTTTCCAATAGCCATTTTTATCAGAACCAACGCGTTCAATGATGCCCATCTGCTTCAATTTTGCCAAATTGCGTTTCACATTCCTTATGTTTATCCCTACTTTCACCGCTAAATCTTCCGCATAAACACTTGGTTGCTCCTTCATAATCTCAACAATTGACCTCTGTCTATCATTGACTTTTAAAACAGTGTCTTTTGCAGTGTCTTTTACAGTGTCTCTTACAGTGTCTCTTACAGTGTCTTCTGTCAATAAATTTGCATCATTAACTTTCCAGAAACCATCTTTGTCAGAGCCTATGCGCTCTAGCACGCCTTTCTGCTTCAAAATCATTATATTATAATAAATCCCATCTTCTGTCAGACCACATATAGTGGCTAACTCGCGATTAGTAATACATGGATTTTCCGTTAGTAGGCGCAATATTTTCTCCGTAGTTTTCTCCGTAGTTTCTGCAGGAATACTAATTAATGCAGTATCGTCGTTTAGTGGATATTCTGATACCACTCCATCCTGACGGATATACTCCACCAACCGTCTGCGCTCTTCGGCAAACTCACGTTGAACACTCGATATGAAAACCCTAATCTGCATAGCGACAAATCTCTGCGCAAATTTAATAAATTATCGGTAGGGATTAGAAGAACTAAGCGAAATTCCAGTCTAATAATTTTCACAAAATCCAACCTATTTTAGGTTACCTATTTTAGGCATGAAATACACATCAAACTATTACAAAAATATGTATAGTTTTTCTCCGCTTCATAATTTTCTCTCCAAAACTCGTATGCCCTACGCCTATACAACAATTTTTCCTCATCGGATAAGCTTAAATACGCTTCAATTTTCTTCACAACATCGGCATTGTCAAACTCGGCAGGAATTAGATAACCATTCTCATTGTTCACGGCTTCCGCAGTTCCTCCCACATCAGTTGCTACAACAGGAATACCTGCCGACAACACCTCCATTATGCTGACAGGAATACCTTCGGATGAACTCAGATTTATAAACAAATCCACATAATTTTCGGCATAGAAATCAAGAATCTTATTGTTCGGCACTATGCCCTTAAACTCATATTGCACATTGGGTAACATTTTCTGAGCATATTGCAACAATTCTTCTAGCAAAGGTCCATCACCAAAATGTACCCAATGCAAGTTTTCTACATTAAGAGACGAAAGCACTTCAATTATTCTATCGACACGCTTTAATGGAATCAAATTACTACAAGAACAAATGAGGAATCTATTGTCGCAAGTCTCAAATAAAGGCAATCTTCTATTGAACTTTCCCAATCGTGATACGGTTACCTTACCATCTATTTTTATATTCAAATACTCATCAAAAGCGTCTTTTCCTTTTTGCGAAATTGTAATAGTTTGTGACAATTTTTTTATAATAAAACCTTTGAATGGCAGGTATTGAGGCTCGTGCCTATCAGCAAAATTGTCCCAGCCATGCGCCCTTGCAACACACTTCAAGTTTTGGTTCTTCCCTCTCAACATAGCCAATGCCAACGCCTTATAGTCGTGCCAATAGGAATAGAATACACAGTCTGCCATATCAATATTTTTTGCCTTACACAACGCCATAAGTTCCTTTTTAAGGTTAGTTGCCCTATGCATATCGACATACATTATCTTGAATGCACTCAACCAATATTTCAACGGCAGCTTTTTCAACGCAAAGAAAAATTCGGCAATGAACATCGGTGTAAAAATCCGAAAAATGGATTTCAATTTGCCTGCTTCAAATTTTTGCCGAGAGAACGAAACTACTTCGGCATTATCTGGCACAAAACGGTTCAGATTATCTCTAGAACCCGATGATGCTGTATAAATCAACACCTTGTTGAACTTTGGCGCAATCACACGCATCTCATCATCGATGAAAAATTCGCCTGCAGAAAGCGAATAACTATCGCAAAGAAGTATAAGGGTCTTCCTACTCATAAAGCGACACCTTTCTTTTTTAACTTCGTCATAAACAATTCATACAGAATACATTCCATAACTAAATTTCAAAATTCTCAATTCTTTGCGAATAAATTCTCAATTCATAGGACAAAAATATGAATAATAATGGGAATACCAAACAACAAGTTGGTTTTCTATTAAATATAAACTCAAGAAATATGCTACGCTAACGGTAGTTATTGAATCCGAGAAATGATGTGTCTGGTTGTCGTTTGAGAGCAGGAAGAAATTTTTCGTACCTTCTCCATCGTTCCAAAATTTTCCGCAAATATAATCGTTTAAATAATTCTACAACACATTTTGGCGTAATATTTCACATCACATATAAGATTTTGGCGTAATTTATCACATACCTTGTGAGATTTTACGCCAATTTCTACACACCACTTCCAACCTTTACACAAAAAAAACAGGAATAAAAGACAACGAATTTGAACCTTGATAAAAATCTAACAGACTGTCAACGTACGGCTTAATATCAAATTGACGAGCGAACTCCTGTGCAAAAGCCGACATCTGATTATATTTCTGTTTGTCGTTCCAAATTTCGAGAATCCTATCCGCAAACTGCTCGGCATCCTGTTCATACACCATATAACCATTTTTTCCTTGCACAATCAAGTCGCGATTGCCACGTCCATCGAGAGTGACAACAGGCAGACCCGCAGCCATGGCTTCGAGCAGAACCAAGCCTAAGGGTTCGTAATATGCGGAATGGACATATATATCAGAATTCCAGAGATATTCCTCAACATTGTTTACATTTCCATGCTGGAATACATTATCTTGCAGGTTTCCTGCGGAAATCAGCCTTGACACATCGCTATACCTTTCACCATCACCTAGAAAATTAATCTCAAAATCGACATTACGGTTTCGCAAGATTTTTGCAACGTCCACCAGAAACTTTTGGTTCTTTTTATCTTGATACGAACCAACATTCACCAGCCTTAGCCTTGTCCCTGACAGATGCTTGACATCTACATAAAATTTATTGTAATCGATTGCATTGGGCAAAAGTTCCACACTATACGGCTGCGTCTGGCGAAAATACGACTCTGTATCGTGAGATATTGCCACGAAAGTTGTTCCGTCGTTTGCCTTGTAGTGCGAAAACAAATAGCGTTTCTCGTAATAATTTGTCAGAAGTTCCTTATTGAACAATGTTCTCAAATCAAAATTACGGAACTGCTTCATATTGTCGTGGCAATGCGAAAACCACTTTGCCTGCGGATAATGGCACGAGCGAGAAACAATCTCCGCCTCAAACAAATGCGTATGAATAACATCGGGAGCAAAATCTTCTATCGCCTTCTGCAAAGCATCAATGTTCAGCACATTTTTATGAAACACTGAAAGCTGAACGCTTGCTGGAACAACCTGCCAGTCGATATTTTCCGTCAGGAATGGATAAAAATTCTCATCCGAAAAAGTTATCAGTCGTACTTGCACATCGATGTGTTTCTGCAATTGATTGCATATATCGAGACAAAGCCTTTCGGCACCGCCTTTGTTCAGTCTTGGGATTATGTGAAGGATACGAGGCATAATCTATGATATATTAAGCAAATATAATCATTTTTATTGAGATACAAACATTTAAGAAATTTTTCGGGAGTTTGGGGCATTCATTCATATGCTCCTACGCCCGTCAATTTATTAACTCACGACAACATATCTATATTTTTCGGCAATTTGGAGATTTTTCTGCCATTGGACTATTATTCATTTTAGGATTTCCCTATTCTACACAAAACAATTTTAACCACCGCTAAAATAACGGCGGTTATTTTTCCCCCACACCGACAAAGCTAATACTATTGCAACTACCTTATGTATTATTTCTTTTTACACACAAAAAAAACACTGCTTGTCTGCCTAGCATTCTTTTTCATCCTAAACAATTGCCTGTACTCAGGATAAGGATATTTGGCTGGCCGTAACACATGCTCTACAACAAATTCACACTCTACTGTTTGCTGCCAGTTTTTGATTTTATAGTGATGCATATCGTAGAAAATTGTCTTTGCCCTCGGATAGCTATGCGACTCTGGGACAAACATATTTACAAAGCGAGTTTTGCCTGTTATTATAAAAGGTACCCAGCCAAATATCACATTAAATATTCGCTGGTGCGATGTAAAGATTATCTGCGAAATATTGTTTACATGCGCCATAAATGCAGTTGGCATACCTATTATTAATATACCATCATCTTTAAGGACCCTTTTCATTTCCTGTAACGATTTCTGTTCGTCATAGACATGCTCCATGACGTGCGACGAATACACGACATCGAAACTATTGCTATCAAATGGTATTTGTTCCGACATCCCATGAACGATATTCAAAGAACTATCAAGCTCGGAATAACGACCAACCCCATGTCCACCAGGCATAGGGTCGATGCCAAAACACTCGCACCCCAACTCTCCTGATGCCTTTTTCATAGAATAACCCGCCCCGCAGCCGACATCAAGGAACTTTGATTTTAGTGGAATATACTGCTTTACCGCCTCCCATTCCACCTCTCTTATTTTCTTCTGGTTACTATCTACCTTATCCTTGGGAAGAAAGCCCCAGTTGTATATCTTCAATAGCATTGACTTTATTCCCATATCAACAATATTTTTTATTAATCAACAAATTATACATTAAGAACATTTTCTCTTTTGCCCTATTTGCAGGATGACTCAACAACGACAGCAATATCACGTTGCAAGCTCTCAAATATCTCCGATTTAGGAAATAATGCTTTGCAATCCCGAAATTGCAATTATCGATTGCCAGCCAGGCCACTTTCCTTCTTAATCCTTTTCTAGTATCTTCGCGTAACATAAGCTTCAACGTGTTTTTCCTTTCCTTGTATACATTACGCTTTGCTACATTTATGGTATTATCATCGTGGAACAAAAACTTCACTCCTGCCTTATCATTTGTAACAACATCAGGCATGTCAGTCATAATTTCCACCCACATTTTTGTATCCTCCGAGACGACAACACGAGGATCGAACCTATGATTTGACAGCAATGAGACTGACACACACACTATACTCTTTTCATCACCATTGTTTTCAACAAGCATTGACGAAACTATGAATAACTTTCCGCCGCTATGTTTCGCCGCTATTTCCGACAGATCGTAAAGATAATTTTCAAGATATACATCATCGCTATCCAGGAAACAGACATAATCGCCAGATGCATGCTCAATTCCATTGTTACGCGCAACACAGCGTTCGGCATTATCCTGATAAATATATTTTATTCTCTCGTCATTATATTGAACAACAACATCTTTCGTATTGTCTGTGCTACCGTCGTCAACAATTATCAATTCCCAGTCGGTGTACGTTTGAGACAACACAGATTCTATCGCCTTCGGCAGAAAGGCGGCACGATTGTAGGTTGGTATGATGATGGAGAATTTCATTTCCGGTTAAATCGTTGAGTTCTAGTTTCTACAATGCGAAGATACGATCGTTTCATCTTATCAGTAAGGAATGAGTTGCCTATCAAAACTTTTGTACTATCGGGAATAGACGCAAACACATCTGTTATCTTTGCTATTCTAACAGGTCTCAATCCTATCAACTCGCCAAATCGCTCAAAGTCGGAACGGCAAGGATGACCAGTTTTTTCATATACATCGCTCCTCGGCATTGTAAGCGACAAGCCGCCCTGCAATCCAAAATCATCGCCATCAATATGAATGCTTGTATTCAGTAAATCGTAAGCCGGAGC
>CADARW010000042.1 GCA_902790405.1 uncultured Bacteroidia bacterium | reverse complement strand
GATATACAACCGTTGCTCGACGCTCTCGAGAAAGCAGCAAGGCTGAAAACAGAAATATACGACGTCTCGCAAATAACAATAGACGATACCGACATAAGAATTGTCAACAAGACCGAAAAAAGCGTACAGCAGCAGTCAGACGCAGAAACTGGCACATTATACGACAAACGTCACGCGAAGATAGTTTCGTACCTCGAAAAACTCGAAGCTGCATTTGTCAGCACAATCGAAAGCGGTCTGAAGCCGACTGCCATGAACATAGCAAACGCCATGCAGGTGTCGTCGGCATCGATAACAATGTGGTTCGACAACCATTCGGAAGACGCCAAGCGTCTGTGCGAAAACAACCCGAACCTCTGCACCAACTCACGCCTGTATTTCGAGCCACTGAAGAATGCGATTGCAGGAAAACGCAACAAAGCCAACCGAGCCTAAATGAAAATAATAAGGAAAATATTCGCCTTCCCATTCATCCTGCTTATACAGATATACAGGAAGCTCATCTCTCCCATGCTACCGAACTCGTGCCGCTACACTCCAACCTGCTCCGAATACGGACTTCAATCGTTCCGCAAGCACGGACCTATAAAAGGTTTTTTCCTGACAACACGAAGAATTTTAAGCTGCAATCCATGGGGCGGCAGCGGCTACGATCCCGTTCCCGACGTTTGTACATGGAAATACGTCTTTGGTAAAAGACCAAAAAATCCCGATTACGAAAAGGATTACACTGACAATCAATGCAATGAGTAAAATTCAGAAGCATCAACACATTTGCGTTAACATCTTTAACAAATCATATAGATAAAGTTTTTGCTACTGATAAAAAAAGAGATACCTTTGCCATTGAAATTTTGTGGAAAGATTTGGATGCTTGCAACCACGGAAAAAAATGCTAAAAACACAATTCCCAGTTACATCCCAATCGTTCCTGTTATTAATGTTTTAAACTTATTGACAGATGAACTATTATTTTACATCAGAATCAGTGTCGGAAGGACATCCCGACAAAGTAGCAGACCAGATTTCGGATTCGATACTCGACGAATTTCTGGCTCAGGACCCAAAATCGAAAGTTGCTTGTGAAACCTTAGTTACCACAGGTTTAGTAGTCGTCGCTGGCGAAGTGAAATCGAAAGCATACGTCGATGTACAGAGCGTTGTCCGCAAAGTTGTAAACGGAATAGGCTATACCAAGGGCGAATACCGTTTCGACGGCAATTCGTGCGGTGTAATGTCGACAATTCACGAGCAGTCGCCCGACATCAACCAGGGCGTAGAACGTAAAACAGCAGCCGAACAGGGTGCTGGCGACCAAGGTATGATGTTCGGCTATGCCTGCAAGGATACCGACAACTACATGCCGCTCCCACTCGACTTGGCACACCGCATGTTGAAAAAATTGTCGGAAATCCGTCGCGAAGGAAAGGAAATGACCTACCTCCGTCCCGATGCAAAGTCGCAGATTACAATCGAATACGACGAAAAGCACAATCCAGTACGCATCGACACCATAGTAATTTCTACACAGCACGACGACTTCGACAAGAATGAAGATAAGATGCTCAAAAAGATTGAAAATGATGTTCGCAAAATATTGATACCTAGGGTGATTGCAGACTTACCAGCTCGCACGCAGAAACTTTTCAAAAAAGATTTCAAGCTTTTCGTCAACCCGACAGGAAAGTTTGTCATTGGTGGTCCTCACGGCGACAGTGGTCTTACTGGCCGTAAGATCATCGTAGACACCTACGGTGGCAAAGGCGCACATGGTGGTGGCGCATTCAGCGGCAAAGACCCGTCGAAGGTTGACCGCTCGGCAGCTTACGCAGCTCGTCACATTGCGAAGAACCTTGTTGCAGCAGGCGTTGCCGACGAAATCCTTATCCAAGTAGCATACGCAATAGGCGTTGCCGAACCAGTAGGAATCTATGTCAACACCTACGGAACCGCAAAGGTTAAGATGAGCGATGCCGAAATTGCAGAAAAAGTAAAGAAGCTCTTCCCACTTACCCCTGCAGCAATCCAGAAGCGTCTGAAACTGTTGAACCCGATTTATGCCGAAACAGCTGCATACGGACATTTCGGTCGCGAGCCAAAAATTGTAAAGAAATCTTTCATTGCCGACGGCAAGAAGATTGAAAAGGAAGTTGAACTTTTCACCTGGGAAAAGCTCGATTACGTCGACAAGGTTAAGAAAGAATTCGGACTATAAATTGCTAATTGACAACAAAAAAAGGCTACCTATTTATGGTAGCCTTTTTTATGCTGTCATTCCAAATAGTTTTCAATAAACGTCAAAACCATAGGACTATTCTGTTACAACTATTTTTCTTACCTGTGCACCAACGCGAACAATATACAAACCTGGCGATGGCATTTCAAATATGCTTTCGTCTCCATTGAGTTTTTCTGAAGCAATCATTCTGCCGTTAATGTCGTAGATAGCAACATTAGCGCCATCTTCGCTACGAACTGTCACAAGAAGATTTTCAGAATAAATCGTCAAGTCGTTCTCAACATTTTCCTCGATAGCATAAGTGCTATTCGAGAAGTTTGCATATATAACTCTATTTGAATTAATTGTGAAGGTATATACGGCATTTGTCGAAACAACACTACCGTTTTCAGTCCAGCTTACGAATGTATATCCAGTATATGGAACGGCCTCCAGTGTTACTGTAGAACCTGCTGGGAACTGAATATATGTGTTGTTATCGCCATCCCATTCACCTACCGTATAACCGCCATTTGACGGGTTAGAATATGTAATTACTGTATAAGTGTCTGATGGCGTTGAATTTTGCTGGAAGTTAGCCACCAATGTGCGATTTGCTGTTGCACTGAAAGTGTAGCTTGCATTTGTAGAAACAACATTTCCATTTTCTGTCCAGTTTGTGAAAGTATAGCCAGAATTAGCTGTAGCAGAAACGGTTACGGATGTTCCTTGTGTGTATGTTCCACCGCCAGTGACATTTCCAGCATTCGATGGGTTTGCCGAAACTGCAATTGTGTACTGCGCTGGAGGCGTAACGCTACCTGTCGAACCTGCGTTGATTGAGGTATTGGGAGTTGTTTCGTAATATATTGCCTGCCAGTTTGCTGTATAGCTATAGTCGCTGCCAGAAATACTTACAAGACCCCAGCCATAATGCAACCCATCGGAATACTCAATTCTAAAACCAATATACACATTCTGTCCTACTGGAATGGCCGGAGTTTCACCGAATCCGACAATAGAACAGTCGCCATATCCGCTCCAATTTGCCGAAGAACCGATACTTGTACCTTCTGACAATGGTTTTGGTGCATCCCAAGCCTCTTCGTCACCCCAGATATTACATTGGCTTTCAGCGTCGTATGTCAAATATGTATTATCGTATGTCCACGAAAATTCACATGTGCCATCGTTATTAAAATCCAAACCATTAGAACGTACTGTGCCTTGCACAATTCCAGCCGATGCCCATAACGTCGAAAGCATGGCGATAACTAGTAAGAATACTTTTCTCATAAGAATTAAAATTTTAAAATGTTCTTACTAATAACGTAGAATGTTCATAAGGTTGCCTCTCAAGCAAAAGTTTTTTTCCACCACCACTGGAATACAATCAACGCCCACACCTTTGCAGCAGCATCTCCTACATTGTTGCTACGAAGCCTGTTTTTTAGGTCTGCCACTTCATTGTAATTGAACAGCCCCTGCCCTTCGACGAACTTATCCGACAGCAAATCATTCTCTATCAAGTCGTAAAGTTCATTATTGAACCATTTCAGCAACGGCACTTCAAAGCCATGCTTTTTTCGTTTAAGAAGTTCTGGCGGGAAAAAGTCGGCAAAAGTCTCACGCAAAATCTTCTTACGCGACTGAGAATCAATCTTGTATGCCGAAGGTAGACACGACACATAATCCACAACCGTATGGTCGAGAAAAGGAACGCGCACTTCGAGGCTGTTAGCCATTGACATCATATCTACCTTTGTGAGCATATCTCCCTGAAGCACAAGGTGCATATCGGCATATAGCACATCATTCATATCGGAAAAATCCTTGCCAATGCACTGCAACTTACGTTCATCAAAAGTCGTTTTGTCGGCTTTACATTTCAAAAGTTGGTCGGTATAGGCATCGTCGCCTATGCTTGCCCAGCGCCAATAACGGTCTGCTTCGGAAAGGTTGTACCCCGATGCAAACCTATCTAACTGACGGAATGTATTGGCTATCTTCGAATTGCGCGATTTAGGCATAATCTTCCACACAGGAGCAAAGGCAGCAACAGACTTTTCCTTAATTCCAGCATTCATTACTCGCAAATGCGCCGAATGCTTGTTGTAGCCAGAAAACAACTCGTCGGCACCGTCACCGCTAAGGGCTACAGTAACCTTTGTGCGCGTCAACTTACTGAGTATGTCAACCGCAAGAGCCGACGAATCGGCAAACGGTTCGTCAAGATAGTCGAGAGTATGCGAAATATTATTGAGCAAATCCTGACTGTTGATTTTGAATGCTGTATGGTTAGTTCCGAAGCGTTTTGCTATGATTTCGGCGCAGTCGGTCTCATCGAAATACTTGTTGTCGGAAAAACCTACAGAAAAAGTATTCAACTTTGACGTAAATTGTGAGGCCAGTCCCGTAATTATCGAAGAATCAATACCTCCGCTAAGGAAACAACCTAACGGCACATCGGCTATAAGACGGCGCTGCACCGAAGCAGAAAGCAGTTCACGAAGCTTTTTCTTTGCAGTTTCGTAGTCATCATCAATCGGACTTGTGCGACGATTTGGAATGCTGTAGTACGAATGCTCCTCAACCCCTTCTGGCGTAATGCGCAGGAAAGAACCAGGACGTAATTTGCGTGTATTCTTGAAAATACCCTGATTTGTAGGAATATAGTTGAGTTGGAAATATGTTTCCAGGGCCGCGTTGTCAATCTCCTTCGGAATCCCCATCGCAACAAGAGCCTTCATTTCCGAAGCGAACATAATTTTCTCGTCGTCGGAATACAACACAACGGGATTGATTCCCATACGGTCACGCACCACAAGGCAGTCTTTTTTACGGATATCGTAGAATACAAAAGCAAAACAGCCGTTAATCTTTTCGATAGCATTACGTCCATACTTAATAAGCAGATACAAAAGCACTTCAGTATCAGACTTTGAAGTAAAGCTTACACCATCGGAAATAAGTTCTTCCCGGAAATCGTTGTGGTTGTAGAATTCTCCGTTGAAAACAAGCACATAATTGCCAGAAACATCCACAAATGGTTGACTACCAGCGTCGGAAGTGTCGATTATAGAAAGGCGGGTATGTCCAAGTGCGACATTGTCCTTCACGAAGAAGCCATCGCTGTCGGGACCACGACTTTCGAGCGAAGCTACCGCCCTCTTTATCCTGGGTTCCAATTCAATGTCCTTGAACGAATATATTCCAGCGATTCCGCACATATGATGTTTCTAAGTTTTTATGGCTGCGCCGTTTATAAGTTATGTGGCTGCGCCGTTTCTATGTTTATTGGACTAATTTAATTGTTAATTGTCCATTATTATTCTTCTGGCACAAACATTGGGTCCCAAGGAGGAAGAACTATCGGTTTCTGGTCGAGCATCTTCTGCACGTCTCCGTTCAAGTATTTCTTGTTCACCACAATACGGAACATATACTCGTTGAACCACTCGTCGGTGAAAGTCAGGTAGCCATTGTGTCCGTATGAAGCTCCCCACGAATTTTCGAACTGCCACTTTGTTGGAACGTCATTGTCGTCAACATCCACAGCCACAAGCAACATTGCGTGCGACGAACCGCTATCGAAAGTCCTGATTCTCGTAGCCTTATCCATTCCGAACTTCATTCCGAGCAACGACTCGAAATCGAAATTGTTGACATCAAGCGTACCATCGTTCTTGCTCAAGAACTTTGAAACATCGCACGACGAATACAAAGGTTCCTTGTCCTTTAGGCTTGCCAATGCAGCCTTTTTTAGTTCGTCAGCTGGAAGATTAACATACAGCCAGTTCTTGCCTTCGAGCACATTGCGGTCAAATTCAATTTCATACACCTTGTTGTATTCGCGCGACGGGTCGTTCATCAGCATAACATAGTCTGAAGTCTTGTAATTCGGGAAAAATTCTTTGAAAAACGACATCGGGGTATAGTCCTTGTAGGCATCTTCTTTCTCGAAGCGATACTTGAACTCAGTTGGCGGTTCACCAAGGAACAGAACCAAATAGCGGTAAATTTCACAAAGCATATTGAACTTCATCTCGTCGATTTTCTTAGGAGCCAACTTCTGAGCCTTGGCATCGCGTAGCTGCATAGCATCCTCACGCAACTTGCGCGACAGCAACTGATTGAGCCACGAAGTGTTGTTGGAATGATAAGTTTCTGGCATTACCGTATTCGGCACAAGTCCGTACTTCTCGACCAAGTTTGCAAATGAGTTCCAAACGCCACCATCACCTATCGGGTTATGCAAAGCCCATTCGTTTGTCCTGTCATCCAGAGGCTTATCGGCATTTTGGAGAATTATTTCAAGGAAGAGGTTGGACTTCTCGAACATATCCCAGAAATAGAGGTAATTCTGCGAAAATTCAAAACCGCCAAGTTATTCACTGCCAACGAGCGTATATCATTGTTCGACAATGCATTGCGAACGCCCTTGTCATTTTCAGCCTTCTGCTTATAGTTTTCTCTGATATTGTTTACAACATCCTCAGTAAGATTCTTGGTATTCTGGGCAAACAAAGTCGAGCCCATTGCCAACAAAGTAATAATCAACAACTTTCTCATATCAATATATTTTATCTATTTATTTGCGAATTTATCAAATCAGACCATTTTTGTTCACCGATTCGCAGCCGTTTTTTCAACCGCTCAAAGTTAGTACACATAAGCATGGAGCAAAGAAGAAATGGCATGACAGGAATCTTGTACCTCACCAATGCGCCAAGATTCGGAGTCGTCATTCCTATCAAAGCATAAAGCACCAACATAAAGCAAAGTGTGAATAAAATAAATCTAAATTGATTATTGTCAATCGGTTTAAATCTTATGCACATATACAAAAAGAGCAATAGGAACAACAGGTTTTCGGCACAGCAAACCAGCTTTATGAACGAATCGGCCTCGGTGACAAACGGACGGAAAAGTGTATTTATGTATGCAGGCACCAAACATGATACAAACCCGAGAAATGTTGATTCCAACTCTTTTATTTCTATATTACTGCCCGAATAATTAGCTTCCGTGTTCACCATATTTACAAAATCGTGCTGCTTCTTCACAATCGTATCTACCAAATCATAGCCGAAAATGCTTCCACTGAAGAAAAACAAGGTCACAACCAGGGCAAACACTACCACCGACGAAACAAGCAGCTTTTTCATCCCTAACTTCGATGGCATGGCAAACATCAGCATACCAGGCAACATTGCCAGCAGCACATAAAATTTTGCAAGGAAAAGAAGCCAAGCGGAAGCAATCACAATCAACAATTTAAGCACGGTAAACTTTCGGCACAGCGCTGTCCACGAGAACACCAGCAACCCGACAGAAAACATCACAATGCATTCCTTCATCATTCCCGACGACCAGAATAGTACGCTAGGCACAAGAAAAGCCGAAACTACTGCTATCCAACGTTTTCCATTACAAAAACCAAACATTGCCAACGCAAGGAAATACGCACCACAAAAAGCGATAAATGCACTGATTATCAAGTTAAGCCAGAGGTTTCCCTGAGTAAAAAGGTCAAGAATCGCATTATAACGAATTACTGTGCGATTGTCATTCAGAAGTCCATAGTTCCAAGCCTTGTACCAATGATCAGCCTTATCGTAATAATACTCTAACTGCGGTTCGTCGGCACAAATGCCAGAAACCATCTTGAAATAATCTACAGGATTGTCCTCGATAGCAGAGTACAAAGCCAATCCTCCATAATAATATTTGAAAACGTCTGACTTCTGATGGTCGTCGTATGCAATCTGATACACACCTACAATTGCATAAGCTGCTATTATCTTGGTAGCAAACAACAACAAAAGCCACTTTGGTGCTAGTCCCAACTTACGAAACACCTTTATCTTGCATATCACAAATACGAAAAATGCAACAAATGCAAGACCTAACAATATGGTTGTCAAAAGACTCATTTAATAACACCAAATTTACAACATTTGCATCGGCAAATGACAAAAAAGTCGTCAACTCAAGCGCAAAGTTAACAAGTTTTTTTATGTTTTATATTCAAATATGAATTACTTTTGCACTCAATTATACTTATAATGATATAAAATGAAAGCGAAAAAAATAATTTTTACAATCATAAGCGTGGCAATAGGATTGTTCTTCATTGCCTCGGCAATTCTTAAAATATTCACAATCAAAGAGTTTGAACTATATATATATAGTTACGGAATATTCAACTATACACTATGTACGCTGTTCGCCCGCTGCCTAATTGCATTTGAGATGTGCGTCGGCTTGTGCCTTGCCCTAAAATGGTGGTACAGACTAGCGTGGTGGCTTATGCAACTGTCACTTCTTGGTTTCACTGTATTCCTAATTTTCGCACAACTTCGAGGAGACGCCAACTGCCACTGTATGGGCGACTTCGTGGAACTGAACCCTTTGCAGTCGATGATAAAGAACTTTGTGATAATGGCGCTTCTCCTTGTCATAAGAAATCAGGAAAACTGGAATTTTAGGTTTGAGAAGATAGTAAAACCATTGATTATCATCATAGTAGCAGCAGTACCATTCATCGTTGCTCCCCCCGAAGTGCTATACAACAAAATTTACTCAAGCGACAGAAACATAAACACTCCAATATTCGAAAAGGCTTTGACAGACAGCACGTTTTACAAATGCTACCCTATTATCCACCCAAACTACGGATACGACTCAACAACCTTCGTAACCGAAGACAAACCGTTGGAACTAACTGGACGTAATGTACTTATGTTCGCCCACGCAGGCTGCAAGTTCTGCCGTGAAGGAGCAAAAAGATTGTCAATGTTCTTCCGCGAAAACAGACTGGACAGAACAAGATGCAAAGTGCTGATATTCGGCAATTTCCCACCATTAAGCACCTACGATTTCATAAAGGGAACCGAAGCATACGGATTCGAATACCGCGAAATAGACCCCATCTCATCACTCAACATAGTTGACGGAGAGTTCCCTACATTTATATTAACGCAAGACGACAGCATAGTAAAATCGTTCGACCTGTGGGGACTGGAAGAAAGTACAATAAAAGAATTCCTCGAAAACGACACAGAACCTATTATTAACAATAACAAATAATTACATGAAATTCAGATTTTTAGCATTAGCAGTAATCGCCCTTGCCTTAGTTTCGTGCAAGGAGCAGAAACCCAAAATTGAAACCGCAGCAGACGAGTCAATCGTCTATTTCTGCAAGGACATTACCCCCGAAAACATTCTTAAGCTCTACGAAGCTCTTGGCGTAAAGCAAGAAGGCAAAATCGGCCTTAAAGTTCATTTTGGAGAAGAAGGCAACCAGAATTTTCTGAATCCCGAACTGCTTAAGCCTCTGGTAGAAAAAGTAAAACCGACCTTTGTTGAAACCAATGTGCTGTATGTCGGAAAACGTCGTTACACCGACTCTCACATAGCACTGGCAAAGGAACACGGATTTACCTTCGCTCCCATCGACATACTTGACGACGAAGGCGAAACCGAGATTCCAGCCGAAGGTTTGAAGCACTATACAAAAGTAAAGACTGGCAGCCACTTCAATAATTACGACAACTACATCATATACTCGCATTTTAAGGGCCATGGTTCGGCTGGTTTCGGCGGTGCAATAAAGAACGTATCTATGGGACTTGCATCTCCTGGTGGAAAGATGGCAATGCACGCAACCAACTTCCCGACAACTGTCGACCCCGAAGCCTGTGTAAACTGCCAGCGTTGCGTAGGTCAATGTCCTGCTAAGGCCATAACAATCACAGAAAACGGTCCTGTAATCGATACAACCAAGTGCATTGGCTGTGCAAAATGTATTGCAGAATGCCCGCTCAAGATTTTCAAGCCGGACAGAAAGGAAATTGAAGAAAGCGTATTTCTTGAACGTCTCGTCGAATATGCAAAAGTACTGTGCGAAGCCAAACCTATGGTTTACATCAACGTAATGGACAACATTTCAAAGTCGTGCGACTGCTCGTCGAAGGCACCTGCTCCATTTATGGAAAAAGTTGGCGCTGTGGCATCTACCGACATCGTAGCAATTGAAATGGCATGCCACCAACTTACGGCAGCAAAATACGGAAGCGAAGATGCTTTCAAGGATGTAAACGGCATTAGCGGTTACGGACAAGTTCAATACGCACACCAACTCGGAATGGGTAACATGAAATATGTGCTTGTTGACGTTTTGACCGGCGAAAGAATTAGCATTGAGGATGCGATAAAATAGTTTGAAGATTTGAAGATTCAATGCAAAAAAAATCACGGCGAATATGCCGTGATTTTTTTTGTTATTATCGATGGTTATTCCTTGACAAATTTCGTAGTCAAACCATTGCTACGGACTACATACAATCCAGAAGTGAGGTTAGCAACGTCAACTGCTCCTCCATCATATTTGAAGCTAGCCACAAGTTTACCTGTCATGTTGTATATTTCAACGTTTTCTCCTTCAGAAATTCCTGTCAGATAAATATGCGAACCAGCCGGATTTGGATATACATTTATATCATTAATCTCAACATACTCTTCAACATCTTCTGTACCTTCGTACGGAAGTACTGCCTTAATCATCCATGCGCCATACGACTGATGTCCCCATGTGCCGTTACCCTTCCACCATCTGCCATCGGTTCCTGTTTCGAGTGCAGTAGAAGCAATTGCTGGATGTGCAACAGTATCGGTGCTTAATATAATCCATAGTGGCTGAGTTGAGTCGATTGCTACTGTAGATATTTCGAAGCTAACCCAATGACCTTCATCTGCTGCTGCAACAACAACCGAATCTCGGTAAATTGGCTGCGACGGAATAGTATCAACACCCTGATATACAAACAACTTGTAGTTTCCGCATGCATGTTGGCCATCACTATAGAACGATACATCGGTAAGTCTTGGACGGTCTTTCAAATTCTGCGGAAGTATTCTTATACCCCATTCAGCAGCATTTCCATGATTACCAATAGGAGTATTATATGTATCGTTGTCGTATCTTACAGTATCCGATAAATTAGGTATAAAATTGGCCACATACTCTGCATCTCCTTCAACGACAATGAATCTTGGATTGTCTCGCACACCATCGCTCCATCTGTCGAACTCAAAACCAAATTTGGGAGTTGCTGTTATCGTTAAGCTATTACCTGGATAATATTCGCCAGAGCAGCAAGCCGTTCCTCTCAAAGTATCGCTTGACGACACTTCTATATTTGACTTTTCTACAAACTGAATGCCAAAACGGACATTATTTCTTATCGAGAGAATATCCCCCTGTACATCAGCAATGTCATCTATTTCATAATCCCCGTTATCACTATATACACGAATAGTTCTATGCTTGCTAAGTACCGAAGTTTTAAAAAAGGTAGTGTTATCTGAATAATATACACCGCTATTATCATCAATAGCTATTACGAGGTTGTCGGTACCATTGTACTCGAACGGAGTGTCCAAAGGTATAAGCAACCAGGTATTCATATTCGTCACCTCCAGCATTCCGTCATACACCAAAGTTAGCTGTGACGCCGGGATCCAATCATATACGTCGGTAAATTCCTCTGCAGATACGTGCCCCATATAAATTTTCACAGGTTTTGCAAATTCTATACTCGAAGTACAATAATATGAAATTGAATAAATAGTATGACTTCCCTCAAATTCGTATGACATATAAATTTGCTGTGAATATCCATAGTTATAAAATGGATGTATAGGTAAATTCGAACTTTCAGACGAACCTGTTCCAATTTGAACATAGCTGCTAGTCACTATGTTGTCGATTGTAAAATCTTCTAAAGTAATATTATCAATCTGAAATCCATGTCCGTATCCAGGAATACCGACAAAACCTATTTTAAACTCGGCAGGCAAATCATTTGTATCAATAGTAATTCTCTCATGTGTCAATTCTTCGTGAGGTTCGTTGTACTCGGCAAGCACAGTGACTGTTTCTCCATCACTGACAACAACTTGCATCTTGTCGTAATCAGAAACCCATATTCTATTTAAATAATCAAAGGAAAGAATCATAGAGTCTGCATTAGATGGACGAATAAAGGTCGGTGTGTACAATATGGTAGTATCTGGCCAACTATTATCTGTATTATTTATTACAGCATAGTGGTTTTCGGAACTTGTCTCGATATTCCACAAAATATTACCTGAGACATTTTCCTGCGTAAAACCATATAATTCGAATGAATTTCCTTCGAAATCCGCCATCCACGGATAATTGCTAATAGAAGACAGTTCTGCATTATCGATAGCAAACTTTACTGTATTCTTTAGGGTTTCGTTATAGTCGGAACCTATAGAGGCTAACGGATTATAATCTTCATCATCTCTATGGTATGCTATTGCCTGAGTTATACCAGCACCGAATACTGCAGCCTGCATACTGTAGACATAAGATCCTGTATTGTCGTCAACTGTCAACAATATGTTCCCTCCTGTATAATGGAACGGCTGAGTAAAAGTAATTGTAGTCCAATCGTCAGCAACAAAATCAACAGTTCCGCTGAAGACAAGGTCCGATGACGTAACCAGTACGTTATTATATGGATACTCAAACTGGGAAAGTGACGTTGACTGCAGATACACGTCAATATTTCGCGTCGGATTGGCTGATATATAGTAAAATGATACTGAAACAATATCTCCAGAAGAAACAGATAGTTCTTCTTCTGTATATATCTGCTGCGATAATGAATAATTATAATTCGGATCTACTGGTAATAATCCGTATCCTTGTTCGTTAGAACCAATAGTTACAACATATTGTGAAAACGAAACAATAGAAATCAGCACAAGCAATGCCGACATAAAGATACCTCTAAAAGTCTTCATAAATCAAATTCTTTAACTCGGCAAAGATATATATAATTAAGGTATCTGCCAAATTTATTGTAAATCTAGCACTAAAAATTATATGATTTTTCTGCGGCGCATTTCCCAGAAACATTTGCAAGTAGCCTCTACATCTGCTGCTGAATTGTGAGCCCCATCGAACTCAACACCGAATAATATCTTATGCAACTCTTGTAGTTTCGGCCACTTGTAATGTCCATAACGTCCTGGCAACTTACAATAGTCCGTTCCTGCCAGCATGGTGCAATATGATTTCATCGATGAAAGCTGAACATCTACGCCTCGTCTAAAAAACTCAGCATCAACCACATGAATATCAAACGAAATATTATGCCCTACTATATATTCGGCAGAATCCAACGTGGCTGCAAATACTACAAGCACCGAGTCCAATGGCAAGCCTTCCAACATTGCTTTTTCTGTTGAAATTCCGTGTATCGAAGCCGATTCCTCTGGAATTTCATAACCGTCGGGACGAATTATATAGTCGTGGGTAGAAAGGACATTGCCTTTGTTGTCGGTAAGTATCCAGCTCAACTGAACCATGCGCGGCCAGTTCAAGGTATCAAATGCCGGTGCTTCGTAGTCGCGCGGCAATCCTGTAGTTTCCGTATCGAAAAACAAGTAGTTACCGGCATAGGCAAATCCAACCGACAGAAACAATATTACAGAAACTACAAATTTCATATTTCAAATAGTCGCCAATTATTAATTATCAATTGACTTTATGTATTCGTCTATAGCCTTTGCAGCCGTCTTTCCTGCGCCCATTGCAAGAATCACAGTTGCAGCACCGCTGACGGCATCACCACCAGCGAAAACGCCCTTGCGCGAGGTAGCTCCCTTGTCATCAGCAACTATGCAGTCCCAACGGTTGGTGTCAAGTCCTGGAGTTGTCGATGAAATCAGCGGATTCGGTGATGTTCCGATTGACATTATAACCATATCGGCATCAATAAGAAATTCGGAACCAGGAACGGCTTCTGGACGTCTTCTGCCCGACTCATCGGGTTCGCCGAGACGCATGCGTACGCATTTCATTGCCTTTACCCACGAATTATCGTCACCGATAATTTCAACTGGGTTGCAAAGCAGGTCGAAAATTATGCCTTCTTCTTTTGCATGATGAACCTCCTCTGCCCTTGCCGGCAATTCCTCTTCGGAACGACGATAAACTATATGTACTTCAGCACCAAGACGCAAGGCTGTACGCGCAGCATCCATAGCAACATTTCCACCACCTACAACAGCAACCTTCTTGCCAACATAATTTGGTGTTTCGTAGCCTTCCTTGTATGCGAAAAGCAAATTATTACGAGTCAAGAATTCGTTTGCAGAAACTACACCGCAGAGATTTTCGCCCGGAATCTTCATAAAATTAGGCAAACCAGCACCAGAACCAATGAAAACTGCTTCGAAATGCTCCTTGTCCATAAGTTCGTCGATCGAAATCGAACGACCTATGATGACATTCTTCTCAAACTTAGCACCAAGTTTCTTCAGATTCTCTACCTCGTGCTTTACAACAGTATGCTTTGGCAGACGGAACGACGGAATGCCATACACAAGTACGCCACCATATTCGTGCAAAGCCTCAAAAATGGTAACATCGTAGCCCATAGTCAGAAGTTCCTTTGCACAAGTCAAACCAGAAGGACCGCTTCCGATAACAGCCACCTTGTGTCCGTTTTTCTCAACCTTTACGCCAAAGTCGAAATTATTTTCGCGCGACCAGTCACCTACGAAACGCTCAAGTTTGCCAATTGCAATAGGTTCGCCCTTTATGCCGAGAATGCACTTGCCCTCGCACTGTGTTTCCTGCGGACAAACGCGACCGCAGACAGCCGGCAGAGCCGAATCCTCGTTGATAATCCTTGCTGCGGCAGCAAAATCACCTTCAGCAACTTTTCCGATAAAATCTGGAATCTTAATTGACACAGGGCAACCCGAAACGCACATCGGCTTCTTGCAACGACGGCAACGCTGAGCCTCAATCATTGCTTCCTCGGCATTGTATCCAAGGCAAACCTCGTCGAAGTTTGTTGCACGCACCTTTGCATCCTGCTCGCGTACAGGAACTCGCTTGCTGGCATCGCGCGGTTCGTCGATTACGCCACCGATATGACACTTGTGACCTTCAGCTTTTTCCTCTTCTTCGAGCTGTTTGTGACCTTCTATATTGTTGTACATCGCCTGACGCTTCATACCTTCGTCAAAATCAACGAGCGAAGCATCAAATTCCGGTCCATCGACGCAGGTAAACTTAGTCTTGCCACCAACACTAACACGGCATGCACCGCACATTCCCGTACCATCGACCATAAGCGAATTGAGGCTGACGGTACATTTTATACCTAGTTCGGCACAAAGCTTAGCCACGAACTTCATCATTATCATTGGACCGATGGCAACAACCTCGTCGTATTTCTTGCCCGATTCAACGAGTTTTCTCAGTACATCTGTCACAAGACCTTTGTATTCGGATGTTCCATCTTCGGTAACCGAGTAAAGTTTTCCTGCCATTGAGCTTAGTTCGTTCTCGTAAATGAGCATCGACTTTGTCTTCGCGCCAATAATTACATCGCAGTCGATACCTTGTTCGTGCATCCACTTTACCTGCGGGTAAATCGGAGCAATTCCGACACCGCCACCGACAAAGGCCACACGATAGTCTTTCAGCTTATCTTTCGGTATATGAACAAGTTCCGACGGGCGACCGAGCGGTCCTACCACATCGCAGAAGCAGTCGCCAACATTGTAGGTCGCCATCTGCCGAGTCGAGTTACCAACGACTTTAAATACAATTGTCACAGTACCAGCCTTTGCATCGTTGTCGCTGACGGTCAAGGGTATTCGTTCGCCTTTTTCATCCATCTTGACAATTAGGAACTGACCGGGCAATGCCGATTCTGCAATTCTTGGGGCAAGTACGTCAAAAAGTACCGTGTCGTTTGTAAGGTCAACTTTCTTTAAAATCTTATACATATACCAAATAGTTTTTATGTTTCTTGTTTCTAGGTTTCTAAGTTTCTGGTTTAAAGTTCAAAGATTTGAAAATTTGATGATTTGATAATTCTGTAGCTATGTGGCACGCCGCGTCGCCACTATTATCAAATTATCCATTATCAATTGTCCATTATCAATTGTTAATTGTTAATTATCCATTTACCTCCTCAATTCAAAGTTTGCACCCAAATAAACCTTCCTAACCTGCGGGTCGTTGCTCAAATCCTCGGCAGTACCGCTTTTCAGAATTCCACCTTCGAACAACAGATATGCGCGGTCGGTAATAGCCAAAGTTTCGTGAACATTATGGTCGGTTATCAGCACACCGATATTCCTACCTTTCAGGTGCATGACTATTGTCTGAATATCATCGACAGCAATCGGGTCGACACCTGCAAAAGGCTCATCAAGCAGAATAAATTTTGGATCTATTGCCAAAGCCCGTGCAATTTCGGTACGCCTACGCTCGCCACCCGACAACTGGAAACCTTTGCTCTTGCGGATATGCTTCAAAGAGAATTCCTCGAGCAATTGTTCTGTAATTTCGTTACGGGCGCTACGATTAAGTCCCTTTCTGAACTCGAGAATGGACTTTATATTATCTTCGACCGAAAGTTTCTGAAATACAGACTCTTCCTGCGCCAGATAACCAATCCCCAGACGAGCTCGTTTATAAATAGGAAGTTTTGTTATTTCTTTTTCATCAAGAAAAATACGACCGCTGTTAGGCTTTATAAGACCTACTATCATGTAGAAAGTTGTAGTCTTGCCTGCGCCATTAGGACCCAGCAAACCGACAATCTCTCCTTGATTTACCTCAACATCAACACCTTTGACTACGGTTCGCTTTCCGTACTGCTTGACCAACTGTTCTGTATAAAGTCGCATTTGTTCAAAAAATTTCAGTACGCAAAGATAATAAATTCATGTTATTTTTCCGATTGAAATTTCAATAATTTTAGATTTTCGCCATCAAAAACTGCAAAAGTAAAGTTGAAAAGCCAGTCACCGACATTTGTAAACAATGATTTTTCATTAAGTGAATACTGATACGGTATATGGCGATGTCCAAAAACGAAATGGTCAATGTGTTTTTTTTCAAGCACTTCGCGCGAATACATAACAAGAAATTCCTTCTCGTAGTCGGGAGTTTCGGGCAAGTCGTGCTTGAGACGGCTACGATGCGAGCACCACAATGCCAGACGGCAGCCCCAGTCGGGATGAATCCACTTGAACATAAACTGGAAAAACTTGTTGTGGAACATCCATTTCATCATATTGTACTTACGGTCGTACTTGCCAAGTCCGTCGCCATGAGCAATATAGAGTACCTTTCCTCCTATTTCGCGTTCTTCGGGAACTTTGTGCAATTCGGCGCCAATCTCTTTTGGCAGATAGTCGAACACCCACATGTCGTGGTTGCCAGTGAAATATTTTATCTTCACGCCAGCATTCGAAAGTTCGCGCAGTTTGGCAAGTACAGCAACAAATCCACGCGGAACAACGTATGTATATTCAAACCAGAAATCAAAAATATCGCCCAAAAGATATAGTTCAGATGCATCGGCTTTTATAAAATCTAGCCACTCAACAAACAGATTTTCACGGTCTTCGGAAGAAAGTCCGCTATCTACACCGAAATGCGCATCGGAAACGAAATATATCTTAGTGCGTTCCAAAATATTTCTTTTTTTGCAAAAATAAACAAAATATCTAATTCATCACTTCTGCAACCGCTTCCTTTACTGCATTAACAACCGTCTGCATCTGCTCGTCGGTAAGGTCGTAGTATACGGGCAAACTGATTTCGCACTTATAATTGTCGTAGGCCTGCGGATAGTCTGACATTTTGTAGCCGAGTCCGCTGTAGAACGACAGCAATGGCAAGGGCTGGAAATGCACGTTTACCGATACTTCGCGAGCCATTATGCGACGTATGATTTCGTTGCGCTGCTCCTCTGAAGCACCTTTCACACGAAGCGTATAAACATGATATGATGTGCGCTTGTCGGCAGTTTCGTAAACAGGCAAGACAAACCTCTTGTCGTCCTTAAACTGCATTGTGTAGAAGTCAAAGATTTTCTTCCTTTTTACAAGTGTATCGTCATCGTAGCGAGCAAGTTCCACAAGTCCCATCGAAGCCATTATGTCGGTCATGTTCATCTTGAAGCCAGCAGTAATGACATCGTACTTCCAATTGCCTTTGGTTTTTGCCAAAGCATCTTTGTTTTGTCCATGCAACGACAACACACAGAGGAACTTATATATTTCGTCATTATCAAAAGGTTCTGGCAAATTGAATATAACAGCACCACCTTCGGCAGTCGTCAGATTCTTGACTGCATGGAACGAAAATACAGTGACATCGGTCAACGAACCTGTATGTTTTCCTTTGTATTTTGCACCAATCGAATGCGACGAATCGGCAAGAACCATAATTCTGCCAAGCTGCTTCTGGATTTCGTTGGTTGGCGAAAATTTGCGTTGTATGCCATCCTCGTTTACAAGCGACATAATCTCGTCGTAATCGCAAGGCATACCAGCAATATCGACAGGCATAATAACCTTTGTGCGGTCGGTTATTGCAGCGCGTATTTTATCAACATTAATGTCAAAGTCGTCTGCATTTACATCAACCATAACAGGTTTTGCTCCGCAATGTACAACAACATTTGCAGTAGCGCAATATGTATAAGCAGGCACAATCACCTCGTCGCCCTGCCCTACACCAAACCAGCGGAGAGCTATTTCAAGTCCTGCTGTAGCAGAATTAACACAAAGCGTTGATTTTCCGCCTGTGTATTCGGTCAGTTTTTTCTCGAACAGTTTAGTCTTTGGACCAGTAGTTATCCATCCCGATTTGAGAGTGTCAACGACTTCTGCAATAATCTTATCGTCAATGCGTGGTGGTGAAAATGGTATCATTTTATTCTAAATTTTATCCAAAAAACAAATATGCAACAAAAATTGCGGCAATAATACCTGCAAGGTCGGCAATAAGTCCGGCGACTACGGCATAGCGTGTCTGGCGGATACCAACCGATCCGAAGTAAACCGCTAAAATATAGAAAGTTGTATCGGTAGCACCCTGGAAAGTACAAGCCAACCTTCCGACAAACGAATCGGCGCCATGAACATTCATTGCATCGACCATAAGTCCGCGGGCACCGCTACCGCTCAATGGTTTCATAAAGGCAACGGGCAAAGCGTCAACAAAATCGGTAGGCAGTCCGCACTTGTCGAAGCACCATGCGATTCCCATCATCATAGCCTCCATAGCACCCGAAGCACGGAACACGCCTATTGCAACGAGTATAGCGATAAGGAAAGGTATTATCTTTATGGCAGTTTGGAAACCGTCCTTTGCTCCCTCGATGAATGCATCGTAAACATTAACCTTATGCTTGAGTGCAAGGATTATAAAGCTGACTATCAGCGTGAAAAGTATCACATTTGAAACCATCGAAGCAACTGTACCCTGAGATTCTGCCGACAACAAGGTAAATCCCCAGATTGCAAGCGAAAGCAAAAGCGTAAGGCCACCCAGATAAAGTAATATTTCCTTCTGGAAAAGGTTTATTTTCTGCCATAGCGACACTGCAACAATTCCGACCAAGGTACTTACGAAAGTGCTTATAAGTATCGGTAGAAATATGTCGGACGGGTCGGCGGCGCCAAGCTGTGCACGGTAAACCATAATACTGATTGGGATTATGGTTAGTCCAGATGTGTTGAGAACCAAGAACATTATCATCGAATTCGATGCGCGGTCCTTGTTGGGATTCAAGTCCTGAAGTTCCTTCATCGCCTTAAGTCCCAGTGGTGTTGCGGCATTGTCGAGTCCTAGCATATTGGCGGCAATGTTCATCACCATAGAGCCGTGAACGGGATGATTCTTGGGAATATCGGGGAACAACTTGTTGAACAGCGGCGAAATTCCTTTCGACAAAAGGTTTACAGCACCGCCCTTCTCACCTACTTTCATAATTCCAAGCCACAATGTCATCACTCCCGTAAGTCCGAGCGAAAGTTCGAAGCCTAGTTTTGCCATATCGAAGGTGGAACTGACCATCGAGGGAAAAACTTCCATATCGCCAAAGAACACAGCCTTCACGATTGCCACGATGAAAGCTATGAGGAAAAATGCTATCCAAATATAATTAAGAACCATTTGCGTACAATTAACACGCAAAGGTAAAATTTATGAATAAGGAAATTATTAGTAGGAAAAAAGAGTTTTTAAACGGTTATTGTTAAAAAGGATTCGCTTACCTAACAAATACCGGACGTACTGGCAACCCTTCGTAACGATAGACGTACCTATTCGTATGAAACTCGTTAGTTGGCTTAAATACAAAATGTATTGCCTCACTAGCATCGAAGTCCATTGTCTGAGCAAGCTCGCACAACCAATAATAACCGCTTAATCCGTAACCACTTGGATTGTCATCTCTGAGTTCGCCTATGGCTGGAAGAAATATACAGTTGCCATTGGGACCGGTGACTTTCATTCCTGTGACACCATTGATAGTTGTCCATGTGTGAGTACAATTATTGTTCAATTCCGCAAAATCGCTACTTGTGGGCATGTGCCAACCGGCACTCCAGTTTACCGCAGCAGCATCATCATCGGAGTCAAGTATTTGAATCGTCGTAAATGAATATTTGGTAAAATCGGTTCCGTCATAATATTTATAATTGGCCAAAGTGTAATTTTCTTTTGGTTGAGTTTCGCCCCAAGCAAAATAATCGCCACCATCGATTGGATTAAGCGCTCCGATATTGCAAGTTGCCCACATCGTACCGCTTGGCAGACCAAGGTCGACAAAATAGTGTCCCTCCAATGCACCCGAAGCAGCCATCCATTGCGCATAAAGTGTAATACTTGCCTCCAGTGTCATTTCCTGCGCATTTGAATATGGGTTTCCTGTCCCATCGGCAGCAGTGTTCCACCCAATAAATTCATGATTTTCCCAAGTAAACACATTGTCTGCCAGCAACTGGGCTACACCATCTGCAAATGTCTGAGGCGGCATAGTTCCGACTCCGCCATTAGCATCAAAAGTTACC
>CADARW010000041.1 GCA_902790405.1 uncultured Bacteroidia bacterium | reverse complement strand
TCTTTAATTTGAACGCAAATATACATAATAGGTAGTCAACGGTGTAAGCGATGTAAGATCGTAATATCTATGAGACAAATTATTGATTGTTCCTGTCGTCGGATCGCCGAGTTGCGAGTCAGAATATACCAACTGCCACTGCGTTTCACTACCTCCTGCGGTCCACATAAGATAAGCCGACGACGAAGTTATACTGCTAACAGTAAAATCAGACGGTGCTGGGCAAGTGCACGATGGATTAGAACAGAACACACTAGCACCCTCTTTACGATACAATTGTATAGGCTGTTGTCCTGTATAGGTTGCTGATTTATAATACCTAAACCTATTATCAGTAGTATTAAAGCGCATATATGCACCTCCAGACGACACCACATTAGCACTAACACCATTGTATGCAATAGCATTAACATAGGCTATACTAGGACTTTCATCCAAATCATTACTATCAGAGGTATTTCCAATATATATATTTGAAGATGACTTTATGGTATAGTTGCTACCTACTTTTGTTATAATAAACGCCATCGCATCGGTTGTTGAGTTTGCGGTTATAACATTTCCCGATATAGGGACTACTACATTATTACCAGAAACATCCAACGTAGCCCTACTACCATCAAAAACTTTGTTACCAGCCTCGTACACAATCAAATAACGACCGCTAAAATCAGCAAGCGTAGATTCCACCTTAACATATCCACCTGCCTTGTATACAGCATATAAATCAACATCTGCATCTGGATGATACGTTTCTCCAGCAATACCTACAATATCTGGTGCAGTACTTGTTTCGGCTGCTGTTGCTGCTGTTGCCCACCCGTAGAACGAATACTCAGGGTCGCAACCTGCAGGAGCTGTTGCTTCTGGCAAAACTACGCCTTCGCCACCTACCGATTCTGTTAGCGAGGTTGTGGCACAAGTTCCTGTTCCGGCATTAAACGTTACTGTATGTGCCGACAATGCTGTAAAATATGCCGTTACGGTAGCATCTGCCGTTCCCATTGTTACTATGGTAGGATTTGCGCTTGTACTCGAAAGTGATGCTCCTGTTCCCGAAATAGACCAATGGTCGAAAGCATAGCCAAGGTTAGGAGTAGCGGTAACTTCGGCAATTCCGTTTTCGCTTAAGGTGGTAGAAATAGGAGAAACACTTCCCGACCCTGCTGGCGATACCGCAGACGAAAGGGTGTGAGATTCTCCTGCGGTATAATTTACAGTAATGGATTGTATCCAGAGACGACGGTTTGTTGAACTTGTGCCTTTTTGTGTTGTTAATTCTAAATATGTTATTTCAGATGTTATGGTATATGTATAATCGGCAAAGTCTGTAGTTGTAATTTCTACTGTTGTGCCATTTAATGTTAAATTTGTATTACTATCAGCATAAGTAGGATTAGCAGGATTAGAATTATATTTTTTTGCTCTTACTACAATTGAAGTTGGGGTTACCCGTCCTTGTGCAGACAAATTCATTTTTAAACAACCACTATAACTCCCCGCTTTATTTAACTTTAATCCATAATCACCTGAATGATATGCTCGCACGGTTGCATCACGATCAACATTTCCTGTTACATAACTTGCACTTTCTGTTGTAACTATATCAGAACAAGATGTATATGGAGTTTCAGTTCTACAAATTGTACCATCACCGCTTCCGGTCTTAAACGTAATTGTGTAGCTATCTGCCATTGCCACCTTCACACAAGCAAACACAAAAAAGCAAATTATAACTATAATATTCTTATAGCATTTCATATCAAAAATATTTTACAGGGTTAATTATTCGAAGCGCGGTCGTTCTGCTTGCGCCAGAGAGCAGCAGCTTCGTTCATCATATTTACTACTTCGGGAATATCTACCTTCTCGGCTCCGTCGATCATGCAACGGGTCTTGCCAGGGAAAATAACAAGACGGCTAATGTCCATCTTGTCAATGGTATATTTCTTTATAAAATCGATTTCGTTTTGTCCGGTGGGCATCTCGGTAACCGTAAAGTAGGTTATCTGGGTGCCGTCGTCGTAGGTCTTGGAGGCAACAATCTCCACAAACTTAATCTCCTGCGCCTGCACCATCGAAAATGTAGCGCACAGCAACAATACGATTGCCATTAGCCTAATCAGTCCGCCAGTACGAGAGATTACACCAACATTGTTAGAATTAACGTTCGCCCCCTCCTTGTTGCAAGCAAGGGAGCATAAAAAATTTGCTTTTTTCATATAGTTAAAACAAGTAATTTTACTTGTTGCAAAAGTAGAGTCTTTAATACTGCTAGGCACTTAAAATTTTGTTAAGGGGAATTAAAGAATCGTAATCGATTGGATGCCAAAGATATGAACAGGGAAAAAGATTTTTTGCAAAGACAAACGAGAGGTCGGATGGGTACTATATTGAGCAATAAACACGACAAAAATTATACGAACGCAAACCACAAATAGAGAAAAAAGAGGAAAAAGGAAGAAAAACGGCAAGACGGTACGACAAGGGGTTCCTCGCGGGGCTCGGAAAAATATTTTTTTACCACGAATAACACGAATTGACACGAATCTTTAGATCGGCGTAGCCAATATTTTTTCGGCAAGCCGAAAACTTTTGCATGACATCCCCATTCGTGCAAATTCGTGGTTGTATTTTTTGTTCGCAGCAAACAGCGCGAACAATGTTGTTACGTGTTGTTATGTGTTGTCGTAAAAAGAAGAAAACGACAACAGGAACAACATAGGACAACAAAACACCGACAGTCCACCCCTGCAGTCATCGCGGAAGCTAGTCGTAGCACGCGATACGGTACGGGGAGCGTTGCGGAGAGTGCTATCCGCGATCTCATGGTCATTACCGCTCGTTATGTTATTGCCCTGCCCCAATTTAACGCCCTTAAGGTTTTTAACGACCTTAAGGGCGGGGGGGCAAATAACATTGCGGCTATTACCACGACCCCAGCGGGGTCACATATATGTAGCAGCGATAGCTGCGGTGGGATAGCGCTGGCGCAGTTTTTGTCGCGGAATAAAATGGAGCATACAAAAACTGTGACAGCGCGAAAGAAAATCTTTAATACACAACAAATTACCCATGTATAAACGACAAGAAACGACTAATAAACGAAAGTAAACGTTTAAAAATGATTTATCTTTTATGATTGTCCGACTTTTGTGCCGATTGCGTTACTATGAATGATATATTATATGGTATATGGAAAATATGACTACAATAAAGAATCTAATTTATATCGTTAGGGATGTACAGGTGATGCTTGACGCCGACCTAGCCGCGCTATATGGCTACAGCACCAAAGCATTTAACCAACAGGTGAAAAACAATATTGCAAAATTTGACAATGACTTTAGATTCCAACTTACTAGTGATGAATATCATGAGATTTTGAGGTCAAAAAAAATGTCATTAGAATTACCTTTAACCTCTTTTGAATCAAAGACAAATGATGACAATCAATTTTTGAGGTCAAAAAATTTGACCTCAAAAATTGAAAACAGAGGAGGTCGACAATATCTCCCATACGTCTTTACAGAACAAGGCATATATATGCTGATGACTGTTCTGAAAGGAGATTTGGCGACCAAACAGAGCAAGGCACTGATACGCATTTTCAAAGAAATGAAAGATTTCATTATAAATAACAAAAAGCCATTTGAACATGCAGAATTGGCACGCCTTACGTTGCAAACAGCTCAAAACACAATCGAAATAGCTGAAATAAAAAAAGAAATGCTCACAAAATCGAATATTTGCGATTTCATACGCGATTTCTCTAACGAGGAGATAAAAAGAGAATACCTTATTCTTAACGGGAATCCAGTAGAAGCAAACTTAGCTTACAATAAAATATATGCAACAGCAAAACACAAAATTTTTGTCATAGACAATTATATAGGCATCAAAACATTGGTTTTACTAAAAAACATAAGACATGGTGTTAACATAACAATCTTTAGCGACAATATTGGCAATGGCCTTCACCATAAAGATTTTGAAGATTTCTGCCATCAATATCCGCAAACTATAATATCATTCCAACGAACATGTGGTATTTACCACGACAGATACATTATCATCGACTATGATTCAACTACAGAACGTATATTTCATTGCGGTGCATCGTCAAAGGATGCAGGAAACAAAGTGACAACAATTACAGAAGTATCAGATAGGCATATTTATCACCAAATCATTGATTCTCTATTGGCAAATCCTATCTTGCTATTACCTGGACGATTGTGAAATGATTACCGCTCGTTATGTTATTGCCCTGCCCCAATTTAACGCCCTTAACGTTCTTAAGGCCATTAAGGGCGGGGGGGCAAATAACATTGCGGTATTTTCTCGCCACGACCCCAGCGGGGTCACATATATGTAGCAGCGATAGCTGCGGTGGGAAAGCGCTGGCGCACGTTTTTGTCGCGGAATAAAATGGAGCATACAAAAACTGTGACAGCGCGAAAAGAAAACGAAGCAAAAAAATTGCAACCGCCATTACAATAACAGCAGTTGCAATATACAAAACCTTGTTAATAAATAAGATATATGAGCAGAGCAGGCTTACCCCTACCCTGCACGCATGTAGTTAAATTGCTATTTCTTCTGATACAGATACCTCTTTATGCTGCGCTTGGGCGTGCGCTCGAAGTCCTCGTGCATAAATTCAATCTTCTGTATCGAGGCATACGACGGCAACTCCTTGTTCACCGACGGCAGCCAGTCGCGAATCATATTCTCCAACGCCTCACAACCAATGCCATCCTGCTCGGCCTGCTGGTAGTCGGGATAAATGAGCGCCGTGAGCACACCATGGTCGTCGACAACCAACGACTCGGTAACGTAAGTCAGGTTGTTGAGCACACTCTCAAGCTCCTCGGGGTAAATGTTCTGTCCCGACGGACCAAGAATCATGCACTTGCAACGTCCCTTCAGATACAGATAACCATCGCTATCGACAACACCCATATCGCCCGTGCGGAACCATCCATCTTCGGTGAAAACCTGCTGCGTAGCCTCCTCGTTCTTGAAATAGCCGAGGAAAACATTGGCACCCTTCACCTGCACCTCGCCGGCAATCTTCTCTGGATCGGGCGAATCGATACGCAACTGCATGTTGCGAACCACCTTGCCGCACGAAAACATGCGCGTGTTGTTCCAATGTGCATAACATATTATAGGTGCGCACTCGGTCATGCCGTAGCCGACGGTAAAGCGGAAACCTATCTTGCGGAAGAAACGCTCAACCTCGTTGTTGAATGCAGCACCACCGATAATTACCTCCTCGAAGGCGTTGCCGAAAGTGTTGGTAAGCTCGGTGCAAATCTTCTTCTCTATCATCTGGTCGACAATCGGAATGCGGAACAAAAGCTTGTTCTTGTCGAGAATCGGCTTCAACTTGTTCTTGTATATCTTCTCAATTATCAGCGGCACCGAGATGATAATGTCGGGATGTATGTCGGCAAATGCCTGCATTATGAGCTTCGGCGTCGGCATCTTGGTAATGAAATGCACATGGGCGCCCATGGTCATCTGGAACATAAATTCGAACATAAATCCGTACATGTGAGCCATCGGCAGCATCGAAACTACCTGCGAACCCTGTCCGAAACGCGGCAAAGCGTCGAAATGTGCGAAATCGACATTGCTCGACAAGGCACGATACGGAATCATTACGCCCTTCGACTGTCCCGAAGTTCCCGAAGTGTAGTTTATGATTGCCAGTTCGTCGGGTGTATCTTCGTAATACTTAATGTCTTCCTTCTCGAAACGCTTGGGATAACGCTTGCCGTACAACTCGTTGAGATGCTCGCGCACCTGCATGTACTCGTCGCTGGCAGCAAACAGGAAATTTAGGTCCGAAATGTTTACAACCACCGAAACGCCAGGCATTTCGGCAATGTCGAGGCCCTTCCATACAGCATCGTCAACAAAAAGCACTCGCGCTTCGGAATGATTCACAAGATGCTGTATCATCGACGGCTTGAACTCGTGCTGCAACGGAACAGGAACCGCTCCGTAGGTAAGCGACGCAAGAAAACATACGCCCCAGTTGGCCTGGCTGCGCGAACAAAGAGCAACCTTGTCGCCTTTGTGCAGACCGCACTGCTCGAATGCAATGTGTAACTTCGATATGCGGCGGGCTATATCCGAATAAGTAAGTGTAATCCCTTGATAATTAGACAATGCAGGAAGCCCCCAATTGCGAACAAAACTTTCCTGAAGTCTTTTGTTGAATGAAATATTCTCCATGTTCTATTTTTTAAATTCGGCGCGAAATAATGCATAATAAACCGACTGAAAAAATTATTAGGAAAAATGGACAACTTTTAGTGATAAATTTATATCTTTGCACTATGGAACGCAACATAAACTACAACGATGGCGACATCCTGATAAAGGATAGTTTTGGTGACATTTTTCTCGCAGGAACCATACGTACCACCATGGTATCGGCGGTAATATGCACGGCTGGACAAGTAAGTTTCTCGCTCGGTGGCACGACGTACACAGCTATGGCGAACGACATTGTGATACTTCCGCCAAACCTGTCGATTGACGACGTTGCTCTCGACGACGATTTCGACGGATTGTTCTTTGCGCTGTCGTACGTAAAGTTCGAAAAGACGATAATGTCGGGACGCGGTCTGTGGCCTCTGATGATGTACACGCGCACGCACCCGATTATCCACATGAATAAGCAGGAAATGAAGCTTGCACTTGACTATTTTTCCATAGTGCGCGAGAAAATTGCTTCGCCGCGCGACTTCTACTACAAGGAAATCATGCTTCTGCTGATGGAAACCGTTTTTTATGAAATTTGCGTAATCATAAACAGGCATATCGACACAAATGTGCTCACCGTAATCGCCAAGCAGAAGGACTTGGTTTTCCGCAAGTTCATCGATTTGCTCTCGACCGAAAGCATTCACTCGCGAACCGTTGCCGACTATGCCAAAATGCTGTGCGTATCGCCCAAATACCTGTCGCATGCCGTACAGTCGTTAAGCGGCAAGAACGCCCTGACATGGATTCTCGAATACGCCACCGACGCTATTGCCCACGAACTGCGCTACTCCGACCGTTCCATAAAAGAAATCGCTCATGCTTTCGAATTCTCAAGCATAAGCGCATTCTCAAAGTTTGTCCGCATACGCCTCGGCTGCTCGCCCCGCGACTTCCGAAACAAAGCCTACGATTCGGAAAAGGGACAGAAAGATGAATTATCCTAAATGGTACTTCAGCAACTCAGTTGTTACTTCGTTAATAATAAACACATTGTCTCTAGAATACCCTAACTTTTCAAGTTCTTCGACCAAAATACCGCTGAAATAGTATGCGATGCTTCCGCAAAAACCAATCCTGTACTTCAGATAGTCGGGGTAAATAAGCAGGTAGTTGCCAAAGAAATCTCTAAACGACTGACGCATAAGCTCCTGCATCTGCGGATGGTCGATGTGCTTGCTGATAACTTTGGTAAAGTTAGCAAGGTAACGGTTAGGATGTTCGCCCTTGTAAACGGACTTCAAGACGGTTGTTACAGTTTCGCCGGTTTCCTCAAAAATCTGCTTTGTAAGTTCCGCATCAAAGCGTCCTTCCAAGTAGCGCTTGATGAAAGTTTTCCCGATTGTAGCCCCACTACCCTCGTCACCAAGTATATAGCCGAGCGAAACAGGACACTTTGTTATCTCCGTGCCATCGTAGAAACACGAATTGGAGCCTGTGCCTAAAATTGCTGCGACACCTTTCTCATGCTTGAGCAGTGCCCTCGCAGTTCCCAGCATGTCGGAGTAAATGTTTACGTTGGCCTTGCCGAAAAAAGTTGACAAGGCTTCCTGCAGATGGGCATAGTTGTCGCAACTGGAGCATCCCGAACCATAAAAATATACATCGGTAACATCGTTGGCGTTCACTTCCTTTGGAAAAGCCGCCGACATGCAGTATTCCACCTCATCGCACGTCACAAAATACGGATTGAAACCAATGGTCTTGAAAGTATATTCCTGTCCTTTTCCGTCGGACAAGACCCACAAGGTCTTTGTCGAACCACTATCTGCTATTGCTATCATTACCGAAATTGTTTATTGTAAAGATTTTACCCACTCTTCGAGCTGCTCCTTGGTAGCATTGTTGAGCAGACGACCTTCTTTCCAATTAGCCTTTGGGTATGCAGCTTTCAAATCTTTGCAAGCCTGCTCGATTGAGCTGCCACCTGAAGTTGCAAACGGAATGACAGTCTTTCCGGCAAAGTCGTGAGCCTCCATGAAGGTGTTGATTATAGTAGGACAAGTGTACCACCAAATTGGAAAACCGACATATATTGTGCTGTAGTCGTTGATGTTAAGGTCGTTTTTCTTTATTGCAGGGCGCGACGATTTGTCCTTCATTTCCACCGACGAGCGCGACAGCGAGTCTCTCCAGTCGAGGTCGGCATCGGTATAAAGCTGTTCGGGGACTATTTCGTAAAGGTCGGCACCAGCGACTTCTGCAAGTTGTGTTGCAACGCCTCTTGTCACTCCCGAAGCAGAAAAATAAGCTACTAATGTTTTCATTTCCTTTGTTTCTTTTGGGTTATCGTTCTGATTTTCTGATTGCTTTTCTCCATTTGCGCAAGCGCATACACACAATGCGATGGCAATTACCAAAATAATAGATAATTTCTTCATAACTGATACATTTTGTTTTGGCAAATATAACAAAAAAAAGAAAAACAGTTGTATGTAATAAAACAAATTAAGGTGCGACCACTCCGAGGTCGGCGAAAACTATTTTGCTGTGAGCTAAACCTATGCGACCTCGCTGAGGTCGTGGTTACATTGCCGCGCTGTTTTATTGGCATGCACATTAGGGGCAGGAACTGTTTGTTTAATAGCGGACTATGGATGGGCGACCTCGGAGAGGTCGTATGTTATAGAAATACAACAGATTGATATATCGACCTCAGCGAGGTCGCACAAATCACGAAATAAACTTCGATAAACGGACAGTCATTAAATGGAATATGATAAAAAAACAAAGGGCATCCGTAATGGACGCCCTCTGCCTGATAGAATTATGAAATCATTAATTTTTCAAGCCGAATCTTACGAAGCCAGTTGCTACGAGACCCTTTTCTACAGATTCCAAATACTGAGCGATTGAAACCTTAGAATCGGAAATGTAAGCCTGATTCATAAGAGTTGATTCCTTGAAGAACTTCTGCAAACGACCGTTTGCAATAGCAGTTATCTTAGCTTCTGGCATGGTAGCAACAGTTGCTTCGGTAACTTCGGTTCTAATCTTGCGAGCTTCGTCAGCCTGTTCCTTAGTTATCCATCCCTTTGCCATGTTGCTTTCGATATGGTCGTCGCTGTCGACGAGGTTCGGGTTGATGCCGGCTTTCTTCAAAGCAGCGTCAACAGCCTTTGCGCTGAGTTCGAGTTTGGTCTTGTTTACTGCAACTGAGAATTCTTCGTCCTTAACTTTCTGAGGAACGCTTGCTTCGTCAACAGCAACAGGATTCATAGCAGTAACCTGCATTGCAACGTTACGGCCAACCTGACGGTCAACAACCTTGTTAAGACCGATAACTGTAGCGAGTTTGTTTCCGTTGTGGATGTATTCAACAACGTAAGGAGCTTCCATCTTATTGTAGTAAGCGAGTTCCATCTTTTCGCCTGTTACACCGCTTCTTTCGGTAATAGCATCAGCGATGGTCTTTCCGTTGAGAGGCATAGCCTTCAAAGCTTCGAGGTCAGCTGGAAGATTGTCGCAAGCAACCTTAAGGATGTCCTTTGCAAGGTTTACGAAATCGTCGTTCTTAGCAACGAAGTCGGTTTCGCAGCTCAATGCGATAACAACACCAACGGTATTGTTCTTTGCAGTACCAGCGAGAACAGCACCTTCGGTAGCTTCACGGTCAGCACGCTTGTTAGCGATAGCAAGACCTCTTTCTCTGATAAGATCCTTTGCTTTTTCGAAATCACCGTCAGCTTCTGTCAAAGCCTTCTTGCAGTCCATCATACCTGCACCGGTAATGTCTCTAAGTTTCTTTACGTCAGCAGCACTTATATTTGCCATTGTCTTTCAGTTTTAACGTTAATACTAGTTTTCTTCGGTTTCTGCAGCCTCTACAGGAGCTTCTTCAACATGTTCCTTCTTTGCCGAAGTTCTTCTCTGTCTCTTTCTTTCTACTGGAGCCTGTTCTTCAGCCTCTTCGCCTGCTTCCTTTGCAGTGTTTTCCTTTTCAACTGCTCTTTCGTCCAAACCTTCCTTTATAGCCTGGCACATAGTAGCAACGATAAGCTGAATTGACTTTGAAGCGTCGTCGTTTGCTGGAATTGGGAAATCAGCGTTCTTAGGATCCGAGTTGGTATCAACCATTGCGAATACCGGAATACCCAATCTCTGAGCTTCGTGAACAGCGATCTTTTCCTTGAGGATATCAACTACGAAAAGAGCTGCTGGGAGTCTCGACAAATCGGCGATAGAACCGAGGTTCTTTTCCAATTTTGCTCTCTGACGGCTAATCTGGAGCTGTTCACGCTTTGAAAGCGATGAGAAAGTTCCGTCGCTAATCATCTTGTCGATTGACGACATTTTCTTAACAGCCTTGCGGATAGTCGGGAAGTTGGTAAGCATACCACCGGGCCAGCGTTCAGTAACGAATGGCATTCCAACCTTTGTTACTTCTTCTGCTACGATGTCCTTAGCCTGCTTCTTGGTAGCTACGAACAAAACTTTTCTACCTGATTTTACAATGTTCTTCATTGCTTCTGCAGCTTCGTCAACCTTAACGGCTGTCTTGTGCAAGTCGATGATGTGGATACCGTTGCGCTCCATGAAGATGTAAGGAGCCATTGCGGGATTCCATTTGCGTCTGAGGTGACCGAAGTGTACGCCAGCCTCTAACAATTGATCAAATGTTAATCTTGACATTTTTAAAAATTTAAGTTTACATTCTGTAGTAACAATCGTGAAGTAGAATCCCGAAGGACCATCTCCACGATTTAGATACTAAACTCTGTTTATAATTCTCTGAAAATAAAATACTAACGCTTGCTGAACTGGAATCTCTTACGAGCCTTCTTCTGTCCGGGTTTCTTTCTTTCAACAACTCTCGAGTCGCGTGAGAGGAAACCGCAAGGCTTCAAGCTAGCCCTGTATTCCGGATCTACCTTCAACAATGCCCTTGAGATACCAAGGCGCAAAGCTTCAGCCTGACCTCTTACACCACCTCCGTCGATGTTGGCCTTTACATCGTAGCAGTCCATCTTGTCCAATGTCAAGAACGGTTGCTTTACGATATACTGGTACTGCATAATCGGGAAGTATTCTTCCATTTTGCGGTTGTTAACCGTGATGTTTCCTTTTCCTTCGCTAAGGTAAACTCTTGCGACAGCAGCTTTTCTGCGACCTAATGCATTAAATACGTCCATGCTTATTTAATTGTGTTTAAATCCAACTTTGTCGGGTTCTGAGCTTCATGTTTGTGCTCGCTACCAACGTAAACTTTCAAATTTCTGAACAATTCGCTTCCGAGACGGTTCTTTGGCAACATTCCCTTGATAGCGTGTTCAATGATGCGTTCCGGATGCTTCTCGAGCATTTCAACAGGAGTTTCAACCTTCTGTCCACCAGGATAACCAGAGTGTCTGATGTATTCCTTGTCGGTGAGTTTCTTTCCTGTAAGAACAACCTTTTCAGCATTGATGATGATGACATTGTCACCGCAGTCAACGTGAGGTGTGTATTCGGGTTTGTGCTTTCCTCTCAACACGTAAGCAACTTTCGAAGCCAAACGTCCGAGGATTTCGCCTTCGGCATCGACAACATACCACTGCTTGTTAACAGTTTCCTTGTTTGCCGATATTGTTCTGTAAACCAATGTTTTCACTTTAAAAATTCTTCTTTAAAAATTAATAAATTAAGTTCCTTAGGCTGGATGACCAAACGGACTGCAAAAGTAATACTTTTTTTATTTCCAAAAAATCTTTTTTTGCATTTTCTGTAAAAAATATTTTGTCAATAAAATATTGGTTGATAGGACGCTATATTTTTCGCCACTCACCAGCGAAAAAGGCAACTGCCCGATCTAAAAATTTTAGCATATATAATATAGGTATAGAAATTCCTATTGCCAAATTCCCATTCATTTCTTACTTTTGCACCAATTACACATTATTCTAATTGAAATGAAAAAATTTATAACTATCGCATTATTAACTACTTTCGCATTAGCAGCAACCGCACAGACCGCCCCAAAGAAGGTTTACGACGAAAGTATCAACCAGATGGAACAAATCGACAAGGCCCTGAAACAAGCCAAATCGGAAGGAAAATTTGTAATTTGCCAGGTTGGTGGGAACTGGTGCCCGTGGTGCCTGCGGTTTGCGGAATTTATCACCAACGACAGCACTATCAACAAGTTGGTCAATGATAATTTTGTGTATATCCATGTCAACTACAATCCTCGCCAGTCGGACGAAGTGCAAAAGGAAAATGCCGCAAAGATGATGAAAAGGCTCGGAAATCCTGCCCGATTCGGCTTCCCGGTATTCGTTGTGCTCGACGAGAACGGCAAGGTAATCCACACCCAGGACTCAGGCTTCCTCGAAGAAGGCAAAAGCTACAACAAGGAAAAGGTAATGAGATTCTTCGAATGCTGGACGCCAAAGGCGGTAAGGCAATGAATAATTGATAATTAACAATGGACAATTTATAATCTGTGGGGTCGCGGCGCGCCACGACTCCACAAATTATAAATCCATAACAATTTTTCAAACTCAGCAAAATTGAAAAACATTTTTCCCATATTACTATCCCTCTGCCTACTATCAGCAACCGCCATCGCACAAGTCTTCGACCTGCGCTGCGAAGGATTGCAAGCACCTCTAGGCATCGAAACCACTACTCCTCATTTCAGCTGGAAGAACACGCTCACTCATAACAACCAAAGGCAAAAAGCTTACGAAATACAAATCGCTTCCGACAGTGCCGCACTCGCAAAAGTCGTGCCGACATTTGGGAAAGCGGTCGCATGGAGTCGGACGAACAAATTATGGTTGCCTACACAGGCGCTCCTTTGCAAGAACGGCAACTTTACTACTGGCGCGTACGCACTTGGGACGAAAACGATGCTTGTTCGGGTTGGAGCAAAATTGAACGCTTTGGTATCGGCATTCTTGGCGAAATGAACGGCCAATACATCGGTTGCAAGCAGGGCGACGGACTAGCCCCGACACCGATGCTCACAAAAAAGTTTAGCGTAAAGCTACAGAAAGGCAACCCCAAAGTCCTCGCACACATCAACTCTCTTGGCTACCACGAACTTCGCATAAACGGCACGAAAGTCGGTGACAAGATTTTGCAACCTGCCGTCTCCCAACTCGACAAACACTCGCTGATTGTAACCTACGACATAACGCCATATCTCCGCAACGGAGAAAACGAAATAAAGATTTGGCTCGGACAAGGCTGGTACCGCAACAATATCTTCGGAGTACAGAATGATGGTCCGCTAGTAAAAGCAGAAATTTGCCTGCTGTCGGACGGCAAATGCCAAACCATAGCTCAAACCGACACATCGTGGCAGGCTTCGCCAAGCGGATACAGCTACACTGGCACTTGGATGCCGCTTCAGTTTGGTGGAGAACGCCTCGATGCCAACTTTCAACCTCAATGGCAAGCAGCAACCATATGCAATGTAGAAGGAATGCACGCCTCGCCACAACTTTTCGAGGGCAACCGCATAATCGACACTTTAATGCCCAAATCTATCGAAAAGCAAGCTGACGGCTCTATCGTCATCGACTTTGGACGGGCAATTACAGGATGGTTGCAAATTTCGTTCGGTCAGTTGCAGAAAGGTCAGGAAGTGACAATGGATTACAACGACTACATTCCCATTGGCGGAAAATTTGAAAGTCAGGGCGAAAGCGACATTTATATTGCAAACGGCAAGTCGGACGAAGGTTTCTGCAACAAATTCCATCATCACGCATTCCGATATGTAAAAATCAGCAATTCCGAAATACAAGACATCAAAGCGTTGCAAATGAGTGCGTTGAATATTGACAAATCGGCAACATTCTCTTGC
Organism: uncultured Bacteroidia bacterium; assembly: GCA_902790405.1. Lineage (GTDB taxonomy): Bacteria > Bacteroidota > Bacteroidia > Bacteroidales > ML635J-15 > Bact-19. The sequence continues at coordinate 593 of CADARW010000041.1, read as the reverse complement.
TCCGACGAAAAACTGAACACCGTCCACGACCTTGTAAAATACACTCTGCAATGCCTCACTTTCAGCGGATATATGGTCGATTGTCCGCATCTTGAGCGGATGGGCTACGGTGGCGACGGCAATTCATCCACAATGACCTTGCAGACTATGTACGAAGTGCTTCCGACTTACCTAAACTGGCTTACGGCGTGGGGCGAGTCCATCGACAATGACGGCTCGCTTGCTTATGTGGCGCCATCGTTCCCCACAGGCGGTGGTCCGTACTGGTGCGGATTCATAATCAAAGCACCGTGGCGGACATATCTTAACTATGGTGACCGCCGCCTGATTGACAAACTTTACGACAAGATGAAACTTTGGCTCGGATTTGTCGAGAAGCACAGCAAGGACGAACTTCTGCAACCTTGGCCAGACACCAATAAACGGATGTGGTTCCTCGGCGACTGGCTTGCTCCCGAAGGCGTTGATATGGGCGGAGAATCGGTGATACACGCAAACAACTGCTTCATAAGCGAATGCCTTGCCGATATGGTAAAGATGGCAAAATTGCTTGGTCGCACCGACGATGCTCAAAAGTTCGCCGACAAGCGCAA
>CADARW010000040.1 GCA_902790405.1 uncultured Bacteroidia bacterium | reverse complement strand
AAAAATAATATGGCGAATGCAGTCTTTTTCATTGCTCAACTATTTATTTCCGTTGGTTAGACAATTAAAAACTTTATTTCGTTGCACGGCACTATTCGTCTTAACAAAACATTAACACTCGTAACAATAAAAATGAGCCAGTTCCATACAATTCTGCTACAAATGTCAACGGAAATAATTTACCAAATTCTCTATTGTAAAATCCCAAATCGCAAATTATCATTATCTTTGCATCAAAATTAAACTTAATGGTAACACTCGAGAAGATTAAAGAAGCCGGCAAGCGCGTAGAGGCTCTGAGGAGGTATCTTTGACATAGATGCCAAGCGTGAATTTGTAGAAACCGAAAACAAGAAGACCGAAGCTGGCGACTTCTGGGACAATCCCGAAGCTGCCGAAGCAACTCTCAAGAAAATCAGTGATGTAAAGAAGTGGGTTATCGAGTACGATGCCGTTGCGTCGAAGTATGAGGACACCGAGGTGATGTACGATTTCTTCAAGTCGGGCGACATTACCGAAGCCGAAATGGATGCCGAATACGGAAAGTGCATATCGGTTATTGAGAATCTCGAGCTCAAGAATATGCTTGGCAACGAGGAAGATGTGCTTGATGCCGTGCTTAACATAAATTCGGGTGCTGGAGGTACCGAAAGCAACGACTGGGCCGACATGCTCTACCGCATGTACACCCGCTGGGCCGAGGACAATGGCTACAAGGTGCAGCTAATCGACCGTCAGGATGGTGACAGCGTGGGCATTAAGTCGGTAACAATGAGTTTGTCGGGCGAATATGCCTATGGTTACCTAAAAGGTGAAAACGGTGTGCATCGTCTTGTAAGGCTTTCGCCTTTCGATGCTGCGCACAAGCGCCATACTTCGTTTGCATCTGTGTTCGTGTATCCGTTGGTTGACGACACCATTAACATAGAAATAAATCCTGCCGACATCGAGTGGGACACCTTCAGAAGCAGTGGCGCTGGCGGACAGAATGTCAACAAAGTAGAAACGGCAGTACGACTGAAGCATATTCCAACGGGCATAGTCATCGAAAATATGGAAACTCGTTCGCAACTCAAGAACCGAGAAAATGCCCTGCGCCTCTTAAAATCACAACTTTACGAACTTGAACTGCGTAAGCAGCAAGAGGAACGCGACCGCATCGAGGGACAAAAACGCAGAATAGAATGGGGTTCGCAGATCCGCAACTATGTGATGCAACCCTACAAGTTGGTGAAGGACTTGCGCACAGGCTACGAAACTGGCAATGTGCAGGCGGTACTCGACGGCGGAATCAACGAGTTTATAAAGACTTACCTGATGGAATTCGGGGGAAAATAAAAATTACTTTAAAAATATTCATTATGCTTTATCCATTGAAATTCAAGCCTATATACAAGACAAAAGTCTGGGGAGGCGACAAAATACGCAGAATTAAGAACGACAGCAAGGTGCCCGAAAATTGCGGAGAAAGCTGGGAAATCTCAGGTGTACAGGACGATGTCTCTGTTGTAGCAAACGGTTTCCTTGCAGGAAATACCTTGCAGGAAATAATAGAGGTTTATCTCGAAGAGGTTGTCGGCGACAAGGTTCTCGAGGAATACGGTTACGAGTTCCCGATATTGCTTAAGATAATAGATGCCAAGGAAAACCTTTCGGTACAGGTTCATCCCGACGACGAAACAGCAGCCGAACTGCACAATGCACGCGGAAAGACCGAAGCATGGTATATACTCGAAGCCGACAAAGATGCAAAAATTATCGACGGTTTCAACCGCGATACTACCGAAGCTGAACTTCTGCAGTCGATACAGGACGGCAACCTCGAAAACCTGCTGAAATACCAGAATGTGAAAACTGGCGAATTCTATTTCATACCAGCCGGACGAGTACATGGAATGTGCGCCGGCACTGCAGTGGTAGAGATACAAGAAACCTCCGACATCACCTACCGTATATACGATTACAACCGTGGCAACCGCGAACTTCATACACAATACGCTGTAGATGTTATCGACTACAAGAAAAACGAGAAAAATCCGGTTGACTTTAACCGTATCCCCGACCATTCGAACCAAATAGTAAAATGCAAGTATTTCACAGCCAACTACTTGCCAGTAATGAACTCGTTATTGAAGGACTACAGCGCCACCGACTCGTTTGTGATTTACCACTGCGTGCACGGACAAGTAAACGTTAAGACTGCAAATGGCGAAGAAATCCTCAATGAAGGCGAAACAATACTTATTCCAGCTTGTATCGACGAGGTTGTGCTAATACCTATAAAATATTCGGAACTTCTGGAAATATACATGGACCTCGACGAAAGCCAGCCACGCAAATACGACGAGTACGACCTCGACGCATTGCAGCGCCAACACAAAGGCACAACAAACAATACCGACAGCAGTACAAAATACAAGTGCTAACGGGCAGACAGGCAAAAACCGCCCTTATTCGTTTCCGTCTAGCATAATAAATGCTGCCCAGTATCGTGGATTCTCGAATCCAGCAGTTGTCTTGACTTTGTTTTGTGCAGCAAGGAAAGCTTCGCGCTTGGTCATGCCTTTGGTAAGATTTGCATAGAACTGGGTCATCATCAACAGAGTAGCATTGTCGTCAACTGGCCAGAGGCTCATGATGATGGTGCGCGCACCAGCCTTTTTGAAACCGCGCTGCAGACCGAACACACCTTCGCCAGTGATTTCTCCGAGTGCTGTCTGACATGCAGAAAGAACTACTAGGTCGGTCTTGCGCAAATCCATGAAACTTATTTCCTTGGCGGTAAGAATACCATCCTCGATACCCTCGGGCAAAGGCTGGTTTTGCCAAGCATAGTTTGCTCCCGAAAGCAGAAGGCCCGACTGTATGAGCGACTGGTCGCCCGACAACTTTTCGTCGGTAGGCAGGAAGAAGCCGTGGGTTGCAATGTGCAGGACATTTAAATTTTTGCCCGACAGAGCCTTGAACGACTCCTCGTTAGCTTGAGAACCTTCGTATAGTGTGGTTTTTATTTTTTTCTTTTTCAATTTATCGAGAATATCATCAACTTCGGTCTTTGTGCCAGGAAGATAGCTGAGACTTCCATGACTTTCGTCACGATTGAGGTCTGCAAACGAATTTATGTCAATACTACGCGTTGTAAAACGATCGCTTTCCTGCTTCATGGTAGTTGTGTCGCTGTCGTAGTATATACCTCCATAAAGGACGGCGTTTTTCAAAGGTTTGTGCATATAGTCCATAGCTAGGAAACGTGTAGATGACACACGATACATTTCGTATTTATCTGAAATGGTCTTGTTGTGATCGATTGGTGCGTATTCTACTGCAATCTGATGTAATTCACCCGATGGAGCAAAGTAGATACGTGGATTTTGGGGGAAGTATTTTTCCAGTGGCTTCCACAATGCGTTGTAGAGGTTTGTCGATTCGTAGATACCCTGACGTTTTGCAGCTACTGTTGTTGCGCCACGGTTTTCTTCTTCAGTTGGCACATCGGGTTTTGCAGGAGCGATACCGCGTAACATACGAGCAATGTCCTTATCGTTAAAAAGTGGGACAAAAACTGGTGACTCCATATCTTTGGTAAGAACAATAGCTGCATACTTTGTTGTATCTGTTTTGAATTTATGATGTGTAAATTCAATTGCAACATCGTTAGGTTTCATGGAGTTCTGGACATCTTTCCAGTTTATGTTTATGAAATTTGTAGCATCTCCGAATTCTTTGCTGCTTTCTATTAAGTGTCGTTCCTTCTTTTGAATTTCACCTACAAGCGAATCACAATTGAGTGTACGTTCAGAAATTGTTTTCTCGAGTTCCTCGTTCAAAGAAAGGTTCATTTTTTTTAAGTCATTATATTCTGCAATTAAAGCTTTGTCGCCACTTTCCATTATTATGTTTGTCAAACTTATTTCAGATATGAGCAGAAGACCTTTCTTTATCAGTTCGATATTGTATGCATTTTTTTCAATTAGGGTATCATTGTCGGTACTAAAGGAATAGCATATACCATTATTAAAAACTGTTTTGTGTGAATCCCAATACGTTTCGCGCTCGTGCGCTGTCATAAACGAGAAATTTCTCATTAGATTGTTCTTACAAATAGTTAATGCCTGGCTATTCATAATTGCAGCTTTTTCCATATTACTCATTTTGTAATATGATAAGCTTATATTATTTAAAATTGTAGCATATTCATTATGCTCTTTTCCTAGTATTGCTTGTGTTTCAAGTGCTTCGTTAAAATATTTAAGTGCTGTATCGTTGTTTTCCAAAGATTGATATGCAAGACCAACATTGTTTGCCGATTCTGCATAGCCAGGATGCTGTGTTCCAAGTACTTTTCCCCTTAGTTCCATTGCTTGCAAATGATATTTCAAGGCCGTCTGATAATCTTCAATGCCATAATATATACTTCCTATATTGTTCAGTACTTGAAAATAATAGGGATGATTTTCTCCAAGATTCCTTTTTACTATTTCTAGTGCCCGTTGATTGTATTTCAATGCATTTTCGGGATCATTCAAAAGGTAATATACGTCTCCTATATTACCAAGCGATTTTGCGTAGTCTGGATGTTCAATGCCAAGCACCTTCTTTCTAATCTCTAAAACCTGCAAATTATATTTCAAGGCATTCTGGTAGTCACCGATCTGTTTGTAATTAATCGCTATGTTGTTAATAACCGTAGCATAGTCGCGATATTCCTCACCATAAGTATTTTTCCATATTTCAGCGGCCTGCATATAGCAATTCAGAGCTTTCTTATAGTCATCCATCAAGGTGTATAAAAGACCGATGTTGTTGAGCGTTGTAGCATAATCTGGATGGTTTTCACCTATTGTTTTCTTCCGAATCTCCAGCGACTGCTTATAGTAGTTTATGGCATCTAGATAGTATCCCAAATAGTAATTTATGACTCCAATGTTTGTAAGAAGGCTTGCATAACCGGCACTTTCGGTAGCATTAATTTTATTGTAAATCTCAGATGCCTGCGCATAAAACTCATGTGCGTTGGGATATTCACCTATAGAAGTATACATTAGCCCTACATTTGAGAGCGCCTGAGCATAGTTTGAAGTCTCGGCACCGATATTTATTTTAATAAATTCTGATGCTTTGATATAATATTTGAGTGCATTGTCCTTATCGCCAACATAAAAATATATTGTACCTAGATTTGTTATATATTCGGCATGAAATTCCGCACTTGACAAGATTTCATCGAAAGGTTCCGCCTCGATAAGCAAATCCAATGCACCCTTATAGTCACTAACTGCATATTTCTGCTGAACCAATGCATATATGGAATCAACCTTATGTCGCATTGCAACAGTGTCGGTCTGTGCAAAAAAAGAATTGCACAAAAGTGCGGCAATAAAAATCAATAGTAATTTTTTCATATCATTAAATTAATTTTTATTCATTTCCATCCAGCATTATGAACGCAGCCCAAAATCTAGGATTTTCGAAGCCAGGAGTAGTCTTTACCTTGTTTTGTGCGGCAAGGAAAGCTTCGCGCTTGGTCATGCCTTTGGTAAGATTTGCATAGAACTCGGTCATCATCAACAGAGTAGCATTGTCGTCAACTGGCCAGAGGCTCATGATGATGGTGCGCGCACCAGCCTTCTTGAAACCGCGTTGCAAACCAAAGACACCTTCGCCTGTTATCTCGCCCAATGCTGTCTGGCAAGCCGAAAGCACCACCAAGTCGGTCTTACGCAAGTCCATAAAACTTATTTCCTTGGCGGTAAGAATGCCGTCCTCTACGCCTTCGGGGATTGGTTTGTTTTGCCATGCACAATTGGCACCCGACAACAACAGACCCGACATAATAAGCGACTGATCTCCCGTCATTTTTTCTTCGGCAGGCAGGAAAAATCCGTGGGTTGCAATGTGCATTGTTGAGATTTCCTTGCCCGACAAAGCCTTGAAGGATTCTTCGTTGGCTTTTGATTCTTCGTAAAGTTTTGTCTTTACTTTCTTTTTCTTAAGTCTTTCAATAATATTATATACCTCGGTCTTTGTGCCAGGCAGATAGTTGAGTCTATCTCTATCCTCATCGCGATCCAATGCAGAAACAGAACTCATAACACTGCGAGTAGAATATTTTCCACTTTCCTGTTTCATAGTAATCGTATCACTATCATAGTATATGCCACCGTACAGCACCGTGTTTTTCATTGGCTGTGGTATATAGTCCATTGCTAGAAAACGCGTTGATGACACACGATACATCTCATACTTGTCCGAAATTGTCTTTTCCTTGTCAATTGGAGCATATTCAACAGCTAATTGATGTAGCATTCCAGACGGAGCAAAGTAGATACGCGGATTTTCGGGGAAATATTTTTCCAAAGGCTTCCACATAAGATTGTAAAGTCCTGTTGATTCGTAAATACCTTGACGTTTGGAAGAAACAGAAATTACACCACGGTTTTCTTCATCTGTGGGTGCATCGAGTTTTGCAGGAGCTATGCCACGAATAAGTTTTGCAATGTCTTTTTGGTTGAAGAGCGGCACAAAAACAGGAGCCTTCATGTTTTTGGTAAGCACTATGGCTGCATACGATACAATATCGGTGTCTGTTTCAAAATTTGTAAACTCTATTGCTACATCATTTGGTTGTAGCGAGTTGTAAACATCCTTCCAATTTATTGCTATAGAGCGGGTAAAATCACCATACTGACGACATTTGGCGACAAGATAATGTTCCTTTCTCTGAATAATTCTTTCAAGAGAATCACAATTGTAAATACGCTCAGAAATAGGCTTTTCGAGTTCGGAGTTCAACAAAAAGCCCAACTGCCTCATGGTTTCGAACTCCTCAATTAATTTTGAGTCTTTACTTTCGGCAATTAGTTTATTGAACTCTATTTCGGAAGTAAGAAGCAAACCTTTGGTAATAAGTTCTGAATCGTATGAACTAGCAGAAGCGGAAGTATCGTTGGGAATATGAAACGAATTTTCAATAATACTGCCGTACATAGCCATATTGTCCTGCCAGTAAAGCTCCCTTTCGCGTGCCGACAAAAAAGAAAAATTTGCTCGCAAACTACTGCTTCCAACTTCGAGCGACTTTTGCAAATATTTATTGGCCACATTATATTCTCCCGCAAGCATTTTGCAACTGGCAATATTAAGCAAATAATCCAATGTCTCGTGGTGACCTTTCCCAAATACCGATTCCGCAATCTCATAAGCTTTTTGCAAAGTGTCGGAACTTGCTTTTGTATTACCCATCTTCATAAGAGTATTTCCTATGTTGTTGAGCGACTTAGCATATTCTATATTGTTTTCTCCAAAAATATTTTTTCTTATTTCTGCAGACTTACGCAAATAATCTAAAGCTTTTTCATATTCTGCTATTTCAGTATAAATTGTACCTATATTATTCAATCCAGTTGCATACACCGGAGAAAACTCTCCTGATGAAATTTTGGCAATTTCAACAACTTGCTTGTCAATTTCGAGAGCCTTGTCGTAGTTATGCATAAAGTAATATGCACTGGCAATATTGTTCAGAATGGATGTGTAAATGATTGCCTTTTCCATGCCAAGGCTTTCGATTATTTTTTTTGCCTCTTCATATTTTTCCAACGCTTTGTTATAGTTGCCTAGCGCCGAATACATAGTTCCCAGACTGCTCAATATATTTGCATAAGTATCCTCCTTGCCTTCTGCTCCTCTTATTATTCTCGCTGCCTTCATGTAATATTTGATTGCAGTTTCGTTTTGACCAAGGTCAGAATACAAATTTGCAAGCATACCTATTGTAGTGGCATAATCGAAATCATCTTCGCCCACTGCTGCCGCTTTAATTCTTGCAGCTTCTGTGTAATATTTTTCGGCATTGGTATAATCGCGCAGATTATAATAGGCATTTCCTATGTTATGCAAATCTTCTCCGTAAAACTGCGAATTCTCACCCGAATATTTTTTGTCCATTTCTGTACCTTGAAACAAATAATCGAGAGACTCAATATTACGACCGATATTTTGAAGTGCACAACCAATATTTATCAGCAAAGAAGCACATTCAGGATGACTTTTCCCATATATTTTTCTTCTGATTCTCAGTGAGTTTTCATAATATTGCATTGATTCCTGATAGTTTCCGTAAGACATTGCAATGTTTCCTCTTTTATGAAGTACTATTGCATATTGCGCTGTTGTACTGTCGGATACATTTTCCAAATAATTATCGAATATTTTCGATGCTGCCTCAAGATTTCCTGCAATATATTCGCTTAAGCCGTTAGTAAATAGAGAATCTTTGTCAAACGTAGTGTTCTGAGCCCATAGATTTCCAATTGTCAGAAGGAATAATATGTTTAGTAAATGCTTTTTCATGTTTTTTTAATTTATAATCGTTTCTAACGTTTTCTTTATCAAGTCCTCCATCAGCGGAGCGGCATCCTTTGCAAACTGCTTGGCGTAGCGGTTGGCAATAATCAAGCAAACTGTGCCGGCATTGTGACCTAATAGTTTCGACAGTCCGAAAATTGCCGAACTTTCCATTTCGTAGTTGGTTATGCAACGACCATTGTATCGGAAACTGCGAATCTTATCGTTTATCTCGCGGTCCTGGATTTCGAGGCGAAGTTCGCGACCTTGCGGACCATAGAAGCCTGGTGCCGAAATGGTTATTCCGCGACGGAATTCACTGCCAAACTTTTTCAAGAAAAAGTCGGAACCATCGACAAAATAAGGAGATGCCAGACGCGGATTCCACGACATGTGTTTGATGAATTTTTCTTCCATATCCAAGTTGCAAGCCTCATCGCGACAGCGATAGAAATTCAGCAGGCCATCGAATCCGATTGCAGTTTCGGTAAGCAGGAAAGTTCCGATTCCCATGTCTTCCTGCAATCCGCCAGAAGTGCCAATGCGAAGCAGATTTAAAGTGCGATGCTCTTCCTTTGCAACACGTTTTTGCAGATCTATATTTGCAAGAGCGTCAAGCTCGTTCATCACAATATCGATGTTATCGGTACCGATTCCTGTCGCCAAAACCGAAATCCGTTTGCCTTTGTACGTACCTGTATGTGTTACGAACTCACGGTTCTGAACTTTGCACTCTATATTGTCGAAGTGCTTGGAAACCAATGCGACACGTCCTGGATCGCCGACAAGAATCACATCATCGGCAAGTTGTTCGGGCAAAAGATGAAGATGAAAAATACTGCCGTCGGCATTAATAATTAATTCTGATGCTTCAATTTGTTTCATATTCAAAAAAAGTTGTACTTTTGTGAGAACGTAAAAATAATAATTTTTTGGGGAAACAAATAAGAACTTGTCTTTTTTATGGCAAAGAATATAATATTAGTTCCGACAAACTTTTCGAGTAGGGCGAACATCGCATACAGGCAAAGCATAAACTTTGCCGAACGTACTAATGGCGATGTTTATCTTCTTAACGTCATACCACAAAAGGGCAAGAAAGAAAATCTCGACCTTGAAATCGATGTCATACACAACCAGGTTCTGAACCTTGTAGAAGATTACAGCGACAATTTGAGGCGCAGAATACATACAAGAATAGAATACGGACCAGTAAACACCACCATAATCAAGGTTGAGAAGGAACTGAAACCCGACTTCATGTTCATTGGCAGCGATGCAGCCCGCAACGACCACAACAGATCCGTCACGCTGAAACTTATCGATAAGGTTTCGTGCCCGCTGGTGGTTTTTGCCGGACGTTACGACAAGGACGGATGCAACAGAATCGTACTCCCTGTCGATCTTACCAAAGAGACAAAGCAAAAAGTTGACCTCACTCTCAAGATAGCAAGGATTTATGGCTCAAAAGTGTATGTTGTTTCGGCAACTGGCAGTAAGGATGAGAAAACCTTGCAGCAACTCGACAAACGCATAAACGACGTTAAGGCAATATTCGACAAGCTTAATATTGAATGCGAAACAAAAATTCTTAAGAGCACTCAAGGAGTGGAGGCAATGGCAAATGCCGTAAACGACTTTGCCGACGATATTGAGGCTAGTGCAATAGTGATAATGACTCGTCAGGAAACAAAACTGCAAAAGTTCTTTGTAGGAAGCATGGCAACCGAACTTATAAAGAAAGCCAATGTTCCAATAGTTTGCGTTAGCCCTAAAGGGTTGATTAACAAATAATTAGATATAAAATGAAAAAATACAAAGGTATCATTATTTCGGCTGCGGTATGTATAATACTGCTTATAATATTCGGAAGTTCAATGTTTTATATTGTCAACCCAGGCGAAAGGGCAATAGTTTTCCGTCCTTTTGGTTCGGGCTTGGACACAGTAAACATCTATAACCCAGGTTTCAACGTTGTTGCACCATGGAACGACTTCATCATCTACAACGTAAAGGAACGCAAAACCGAAGAAACCCTTGATGTTCTCGACAAAAACGGACTTTCTATCAATGTTGAAATCTCGGTTCGTTTCAACCCGATTCCCAACAGGTTGCCTATTCTTCACCAGCAATTTGGCGAAGACTATGTAAATCAGCTCATTATTCCTGAAGTACGGTCAACGGTTCGTCAGGTGATGGGTAACTTCACCGCCGAAGAAATCTACTCGACCCGCCGCGCCGAGGTAGAGCAGCAGATTGTTGATATGACCACCAAGAAGCTAAAGGACAATTCGGTGGAAACCAAGGCTGTGCTTATCCGCTCAATCAACCTACCTCCACAAATCAAGACCGCTATCGAGAACAAGCTGCAGCAGGAACAAGAAGCTCTTGCATACCAGTTCAAACTCGAAAAGGAAAAGCAGGAGGCCGATCGTAAGCGCATCGAAGCCGAAGGTGAAGCCAAGGCAAACAATATCATCAACCAAAGTTTGACACCAAATCTTTTGAAAATGCGTGGAATAGAAGCAACTTTAAAACTTGCTAACTCACAAAATTCGAAGACTGTGGTAATAGGTGCTGGTAGCGATGGCATGCCACTGATACTTGGAAACTAATATACGAACGAATATTGTAACAAAAAACGCTACTTTTCAGTAGCGTTTTTTTATTATCCATTCAATTCTATTTATCCGAATCTTGTTTGCGTTTTATCTTCTTCTCCCCTAGCACGCACCAGCGAATAAACGGAATGCGATGCAAAATTTCGTACATCAGCGGAGGCAAAGTAAAGACTGCGACAATCATTATAAGATATATAGCCATTGGCGGTATTGCGGTATACATTTTCAACATGTAACCCAAGCTTGCAACAACAAGATAATGAACAATATAGATACCATAACTCGAGCGTGTCATGTATGATGCAAAACGGCCAGTCATGTCGAAGCGCGACTTGAACCAAGCCATCATTGCAAGTGTCATAAGCCAGCCGTACAAGCAGTTTAACGGGCTGCCAAGGTATTCGGGTGTGGTATTGTTTTCGCCAAATGTAAGAACCGTCAATACCGTTCCCGAAATCACCGCGCATATCATTAGTGGAATCCAAGCCTTGCCGAGTCGTTCCTGTACCTCATCGTGCGAAAATACAAAATAGCCCAGCAAAAAAGGAATTAGGTAGAAGAACGGTTTGTAGAGGTTGTAAAGTCCGTCGGCGCTTTCGGGACGAGGATTCATGATGAGGGTGTGCTCACCAAGCCAGAAGAAAACTCCTAACAGAATGATAACTACAATATTAGCCTTGCCACACCAGTTCCAAAATTTGTTTTTCGAATCAAACAACCTTATAAGCAACAGTATCAAACACATAAGCCATAGAACTTGGACAAACCAAAGTGGTCCTGTACCACTAACAGACCAAACAAAGAACTTAAATGGCTGTGGCACATCGGCCATCACATCTGTGCCTCCTACATGCGTGTTGAAGAAGCCCGTCATCCATTGGAATATAAATAGACCAATAGTGCTAGGCACTAGCAATTTGCGCGTACGCGATTTTATCCAATCTTTTGCAGAATGCTTCTCCAATGAATAACGAGCACTGATACCTGCTAATAGGAACAGCATCGGCATAAACCAAGGGTAAAGAATGTACATCAGCAGATCCTGATATTGTGGACCATCGCCAAAACCACCCACTCCACCAAATACGCCTTTGTTGTTAAAGAAATAGATAACATGGTACAGCAGCACCAGCAATACCGTTATCCAGCGAAGGTTGTCTATCCAATACTTCCTCATAGTAAGCCGTCTGTCAACGCTTTATCTGACTACATTTGTGAATACGGGTGCAGCACCATTTTCTACTGTTACATAAACCTTGATTTCACGAGCTGGCATGTCGGGATTGTCCTCGCGAGGAAAATCAACGGCAGTAAACAAATACTCAACGCCATTAGGAATATTGCGAGATGCAACTGTCTTTGCATCTGCGTGAAGCATCGTATAACCATCAACGGCAGCATTGAAGATTGCTGTTTCCTCTTCGCTTACATTGCGCTGTTCGGGAAATTCGTCCAACTTAACATATTCGCCTTCGAGAAAACCGCTTGCCTTCAAGAAGTTGTCGATTTCCTTTGGCATAGCTTCCAAGCGAGCTGCGCGAACACCATAACCTTTGAGAATTTCTGCCTTGGGCTGCTTCTCAGCCATATCCTTAACACTCGACTCCAAACCTCCGCTACCGAATGTGCAGAACGGAACAATCTTCTTGCCGCTCAAGTCGGTATTTGCAAGGAAAGTAGCAACTGGCGGAGCGTATGTGCCGAACCAAACAGGATACCCGATGAAAATTACATCGTAGTTGGCAATGTCGGCTGCAAGTGGCTTGATTTCGGTAACAGTTCCTTGTTCGCGCTCAACGATGCAACGGTCGATAGTTGCCTGAAAATCGCCATCGTATGGATTTACAGCAACAATCTCCTCAATGTCGGCATTGAGTTTGGTAGCAATTTCGGTTGCTACGGCCTTGGTGTTGGATGTTTGCGAATAGTAGAGAACCAATACCTTGGGGGCTTCCTTTTCGGTTGCTTCCTCTTTGTTCTCATTCTTTGTACCGCACGAGATTGCTGTTACGGCGGCAGTTGCAATGACTAGCATAAGCTTTAAATTTTTCATATTGAATATTGTTTAATGTTTTGCATTGAAAAATTATTTGATGCAAAAGTAATATTTTTTCTATTGCTATTTTGGCATCGCTTGCAGACCGCTGTCGGTCATAAGTCCACGGGCAATAAGGCTTTGGCAACGCTGTCTGTTCAACTCCGTCCAGTGGCTATTCTTGCGGCGTGGCGAAAGCCGCTGGGCGCATCTGCCGTCGGGCAGACGCTTGAGCGTACTGTCGATCCAACCGAAACAAAGAGCCTCTTCAACCACTTCGATGTATGGAATGCAATCGGTGCGTGGAACCTTGGTGCGATTAGTCGTGACCCAGCATTCCTTGGCTGTCTTATGGTTGACGATGAGCCACTGGCGCAATTCGACACGGGTAGAGTATTCCAGCAGATTAGTGATTTGCATAAATCAATTGCATATTTTTAGCAAAGATAATGTTTTTTGGGTATTTGAACGATGTTCTTCTTTACAAATCCTTAACCCCGCTGTGTAGGATTAGCTTATTTGTTTCCCTTCGCCCTATTATGTGTCTTGCAAAGCATCTGACAATTATTTATGTCTGTTGCACCGCCATTGCTCCATGCTGTTACGTGGTCGGCATCCATTTCGGCAAGCTTCCAGATTCTTAGTTTGTTGTTGTCGCTTCCTAATGCACAAAGCGGACAATTTGATTTATTTTCGGCATTGGCTTCTTGCGTTTGTCTTGCATAGACAGCTTTTTTGGTAGCTTCATCAAAAACACGGACATCAAGCAATTTTTTATCAATTTCGCCACCTAAAAGATATTCAAAAATACCTTTTCTGCTTTTTACATACGGATCGGCATATAATTCATGTACACGAGCAGAAATCGCAGCTGGATTGTATGAATTCTTATGATATGTTTCGTACAAACGTCCCCATTCCAAACCGCGCATTTCACTTTCAACATCATTAAAGACTCCTGAAATCCAATCAATTACAGTATTAAAATATGTTTTCAGTTCGTTGATATTGTTGTCTTGGCGATGCGAGCTCATATATTCTCCAATTTTGCCTTTGCTCACCCATTCAAGAGCAGTATGCAAGAAATCCTGACGATTTACATTTCCCGAAACATACGCGCTCCACTTTTGCACATTGGCATTCTGCGTGTTCGAAAATTCCTCTTTTGCTTTTGTGACAAATGGTCCCGAATACACTGCATTTAGCAATTCCTGTTCGTTTAGCGGAACGCCAGCAATATTTATGGTCTTGAACCATTCCTTTATTTCACTTTCCTCGCCTTCACACTCGTAAACAAGTATCTGCGTATCAAGAATTTTCTGTTGCAAATTCTCGGCAAGACCAGAAAAATATTGCTCCATACCATTTGCATCCTTTATTGCAAATTTACCCGTAACATAACGACCAAAACTTGTTATACGCTGTTGACCATCAAGGACTTCCAAATTTTCATCCGAAACCTTGTTGAAATATATCAAGCCCAGCGGATAACCTTTTAGCATTGAATCTATCACAGCCACATCGCGTTTGCCATCCGCATAAATGTAGTTACGTTGATATTCCGGCTGAATGGTCAACTTTCCCGAAAGACCAAACAGACCGTTATATACAAATCCTTCGCAGATTTCACGAACAGTGTATTGTTTTAATGTTGTTTGCATAATGTGATTGTTTTATTGTTTTTTACGAATTAAAATGCGTGGATATACAGCAGATAACAAAATGCCATCAATTTCATAATATGGTTTATTGATTAAAGGCTCTTTTATTACAATAACAGCACCATCATTTGCTTTGGTCACACTTTGTGTTGTATTGTCTGCATTATGCTGTATTTGTCTATTGTATATTTTTGTTCTATAATTATTTCCAATAGGGGTTTTGGTCATTGTTATTATTTCGAATTGTTCCGGACAATATTTATCCAAGAATGAAATTGGAACTCCCATTGCTCCATCATAATCGCTTGGAATAGCATCCGTAAAAGGTACTTCAATCGCATCATAATTATCATATTTCTGATAACCGACGCCTTTCACTTCCTTGTGTTTGCTGAATTTTATGTTGTCTTCCATTGTCATTAGCGAAAGCGACTGGTGTCGGCGACCGTGATCAAGGTTGGTAAACCAACAGCAATTTCGAAATTTTACTAAACCAGTTTCATCATTAAATACCCCGTTGGCATATTTAGATGTATCCCCAATGAGTCTAAAATAAGCGTTGCCAGCATTAAAACCATTTCCCAACCACATTTTATTATCTTTAATCAATGGAAAAACCTCTTTATAGGTAATCGCATTCATATTTCCAATAATCACAAACTCTTTTTCCGCTTCAACTATCCAAGCTAAAAATTCCCTAAACAACGAAAAAGGTGGGTTTGTAATGATAATATCGGCTTCGTCTCGAAGTTTTTTCACTTCATCGGAACGGAAATCGCCGTCGCCATTAAGATATTGCCATTCCAAATCTTCGATGTCGATTTTGCCGTTCTGGTTGGTATCGTGGTCGAGAATGAAGATTTTTCCGTTAGTGCGGCTTTTGTCGGCATCGTAGTTGGGATTTTCGGTTTCGAAAAGTGTAGGTTGCCATTGCTTAATTTGTTTGCTTTCGACTGCATACGATGTGGAAATAAGTTTTTTCAAGCCAAAATTCTCGAAATTCTGTGCAAAAAACTTTGTAAAGTTGCTCCATTCGGGGTCGTCGCAAGGCAACAGAATAGTTTTTCCTCTAAACACATCGGGATTGTATTCCAGATATGCATTTATTTCCTTTTGAATGTCAGCATATTGGGTGTAAAATTCATCATTTTTGGCGATTTTTGCCTTCGACAGATTCTCGTTTGCCATATTCGATTGATAGTTTTTCGCATCACTATCAATCTTCATCATCAGTTTGGCTAAAAAGAAAGGTGCGAGCCTTTCCATCCTGTCCACGAGGAGCCTGCAAGAACCCCGTTTACTTGCTAGATTAGCCCACACCATATTCGGTGCGAGCATTAACCTTATGCAAGTAAACGGAAAAACAAACTTTCCCGTGGATTAGCGTTATTCCAACGACTTCTGAATCATCAGTTTGCAGGCTTTTGATTCGGACAAGAATAATAGCTAATGCTTTGGTTATTTAATAATTTATCCTTTTGTTTTTACCTATAAATTTAAATCGCTAATAAACATTTTACTTGTGCAAAATTACGAATTATTCCTTAATTATTGATTTTTTTCTGAGCTTGTTTAAACTAAATTCTGTACCCATTCGCTCCCTGAGCCTTCGGTTACTGAGCATAGTCGAAGTATCGAAGGGGCGATGTGAATGTAACGAAAAGCACCGAGTACCTCGGCTTCTTCCTTTCGACTGACGCTCAAGGGGCGAAGCTCAGCCAGCGGATTTGTTCAATGCTAACAATTTGTATAATAGACAATAAAATTGTCCAAATGAAAGAGCCGTGGGACTTGTTCCAATTTTACACGATTTTCAGTTTTTAATCGGAATTTTTGGAACTTTGTCTTATCTTTGCGATATGTTACGCTACAACATACACGACTGCGCCGAAATGATGGACACCATACAGCAGATTGGCTTTTTGCCTTTGCTGGAAAGCGGAATATACGGTTTTTCGGCAAATGCACTGGTTGACCCCGACTGCCGCTATGTGCAACTGCCCGATGGCGGCTGGGAGTGGCCATTGTGGAAATGGAAAGGCGACATTGTAAGGGAAGGCGATTGCGTGTATGGGAAGTTTTTCGCTGGAAAGGCAGGTTTCATAAGCACCGAATGGTGGCCGGATTTCTGCAACTATCGCCGAAGTACGCATAGCGCTCCCGATGAAGGGTCAATCGAAGAAACTATACTGGCAATCCTGAGCAGTCGCGGCAGTATGATTACAAGGGAACTGCGTTCGGCTTGCGGTTTCGACGGTCCGAAAATGCGCAGTCGTTTCGACAGCTATGTCACCCGCCTGCAGATGGCTTGCCGCATTGTTACAGAGGACTTTGTGTATCCTACCGACAAGCATGGTCACGAATACGGCTGGGGCTGGTCGCTGCTGACAACGCCAGAACTCCTATATGGCAAACCTGCCTGCCAATGCCCGCGCTCGCCTGATGAATCGTACAAAAGGATGATGGATTATCTTCGGATTTTGCTTCCCGAGGCATCAGAAAACCAAATAAGAAAATTATTGAAATAATACCTTTTAACACATGAACAACAACCTTAAGATTTGTATGATGCTCATTATGTTACTCACTGGCACGCTGGCTGTAGCACGAGAACAAAGTTATATCCTCACCTCGCCTGATGGTAAACTGGTAAGCCACATCGTGGCATCAAGCGATGATGAACTGTCCTACGACATAACTTTTGATGGAGTGCAGATTTTAATGCGTTCTCGCCTGACACTCAATCGCGTATATGGCACAACGACTACAGACCGCCTGCCAGTAAAAAAGGTAACGCGCCGTTCGGTCGATGAAATGGTGCCGTCGCCATTCTACCGCCAAGCCGAGATGCGAAACCACTACAACGAACTGACTCTGCAAATAAAGGACGGCCTATGGGTTGATTTCCGTGCCTACAACGAAGGATTTGCCTACCGCTACCGCACCGACCAAGCCTGCACCGTAAAAACCGAACTGGTAGAATACAATTTTGCCGCCGACTGGCAAGCCACAGTGCCGTATGTGCGCGGCTTCGATGAGAAAAATCCTACCGGACAATATTTCAATTCGTTCGAAAACATATATACCACCGATACGTTGTCGCAACTTGACCCGCGCCGTCTGGCATTCCTGCCGTTGGTTGTACATGCCGACAATGGTGTTCAGGTTTGCCTTACCGAGAGCCATCAGGAACATTTCTCAGGGCTTTATCTAAAAGGCACGGGTGTTGCTGGTCAGTTGCGTGGTGACCATGCTCCCTGCCCTGACCAGATAGAGCAAGGCGGACACAACAATCTGCAAGAGATTGTCAAGACTCGCAAAGACTATATAGCGCAACTTTCCAAAGGCGACGAAATGCCTTGGCGTATCGCCATGGTTGCTCGCAGTGCTACCGACTTGGCAATGAACGACATGACCTACTTGCTTGCTTCTCCTTGCCGACTTGGCGACATCAGCTGGATACGCCCCGGAAAAGTGGCTTGGGACTGGTGGAACTGCTGGAATATCAGTGGAGTAGATTTCGAGGCGGGCATCAACAACGACACTTACAAATACTACATCGACTTTGCTTCGCAATATGGCATCGAGTATGTAATCCTCGACGAAGGCTGGGCTGTAAATATGAAGGCAGACCTCCTGCAAGTAGTTCCGGAAATTGACTTGCCAATGCTTGCAAAATATGCCGACGCGCGTGGTGTAGGCCTCATACTTTGGGCTGGATATTATGCCTTCAAGCGCGATATGGAAAATGTGTGCAAGCACTACAGCGAGATGGGCATCAAAGGATTTAAGGTTGACTTCATGGATAGCGACCATCAGACAATCAACGAGTTCTACTACCAGTCGGCAGAACTTTGCGCCAAGTATCATCTTCTCCTCGACTTCCACGGTGCGCACATCCCTGCTGGCATCAACCGAACATATCCCAATGTGCTAAATTTCGAGGGCGTACATGGTCTTGAGAACCTCAAGTGGGCTCCTGCCGAACTCGATATGGTAAAGTACGATGTGCAGATACCGTTTATCCGTCAGGCAGGTGGCCCAATGGACTATACGCCCGGAGCCATGCGTAATGCTGCAAAATATTGCTACTCACCAATTTGGACAGAACCGATGAGTCAAGGCACCCGTTGTCACCAACTGGCGTTATATTTAGTTCTCGACCAGCCCATTGCAATGCTCTGCGATGCACCAACCGAATATATGCGTGAGCCGGACTTTACCCGATTCCTCGCTTCAATTCCCACCGTGTGGGACGAAACCCGCATACTGCAAGGCGAAGTCGGCGAATATATTGTCACCGCCCGTCGCAAAGGCACAACATGGTATATAGGAGGCATCACCAACTGGACCGAGCGCGACCTGAAAATCGACCTCTCAAACATTCACCTTCTCCAACTTATATCTGTCGCCAGTCGAAGTGCCAATAGCATCGATAAACTGCTGGTCGTAGCCGGGAGTGTCGTAACCCCAGCGCAGGAAGTTGCCATTCTCGTCGGTGCGACGGATAATCTGGTCGTTGTACTTCACAATCAAATACTTGGCGAGTTTGTCCCAGCGTTGCATCATGCGGGCGGTATAGTCGATGCTCTTGCGGTTGAGATAGCTTTGGCGGTCTGCCGGCTGCATGCCCTTTACAGCAAGCAAAACGCTGTCCTGGTCGGCAAAATAGTAGTCCTCAAGCTCCTTTTGTGCAGACCGCAAGTCGCCAACCATCATCGAATAGCGCGGATACACCATATTTGCCACCCAGTTGTTCATCCAGAATGCCGACTCGAACGAAAACTCGTTGCGCGGATTGTTCTCCTGACGGAAAGCATCAGGCACTTGCGTAATGCAGCAATACAGAGGTACATAAGCCACCATATTGGCATCGTCGCAGTTGAACCAAGTTATACCGCCAACATCGTCGGGCAACCACGAACGCATCTGGCAGGTCATTGTGAAACCCGACTGCTGGGTTGCAATAGGACGCTCGCGGAAATACGCAATGCTGTCCTTGTCCTTGAAATGCATAGGCAGCGGACGGATAGGCATTCCCCACGGACCAGCGGTCATGTCGGCGGTCATGTCGAGCGGTGTGCCTTCGAAATGGTCGCGCATGTCGTTTTGCAGGTCGCGTAACGAAAGCGGAGCATCGGGCTTAATCCACAGCGGAAGATGGTCGCACTTGTCGAAATCACCGTTGATATATGGCAGGTACTTGTCCATCTCGGCCTTGCTGTAGTGATGGCGGAAGAAACTCCACACACGGGCATCGGCATAGCGCACATTCTCGAAGTCGATAGGACAATAGGCATCACGGAACGAGAAGTCGGCATCGTTGCCACTGAAAAATCCAAGTTCGCGTGCAAACGAAATCACATCGTAAGCATAAACGCATTCCACTTCGGGACGGTTTATATTCTGCAAGTTCTTGCTGCTAATGCTCTTGTACGACTTTTTCTGTTCCTGAGGGAACTGCCTGATACGGCTGAGATTAGCGTGAGCGCAGATGCAGTCGTCGGGGATTCGCAGAGCCACCCACACGGCACCTTTGCGGCCTTTGCCCTTGCCTATTATCTCCATAATCCACGCCTCGTTGGGGTCGCAGACGGTGATTGTCTCGCCGCTACTGTTATATCCGTACTCGTCAACGAGTTGCGCCATACAGCGGATAGCCTCGCGGGCTGTGGACGAGCGTTGCAAAGCAAGACGCATAAGGCTGAAATAGTCGAGCAAGCCCTCATCGTTGACAAGCTCCAGCCGTCCGTCGAAAGTGGTTTCCACTATGGTGACCTGCTTTTCGTTCATCAGCCCCACCACATTGTAGGTATATTCCACCTGCTTCACAAATTGTCCCTCGTGCGACGGTCCCCAGCCGTGGATGGCGATTAGTTCGTCCTTGTCGTGCCGTCCGGCAGGGCTGTAAAACAGCGAACCCGAGAATCCGAATCCATCGCAGTTGTAGGTACACATCACACTGCCGTCGGTTGATGCTTTCTTGCCGACAATCAAGTTTGTACATGCCAGTATTGGCTCAATGCACAGGGCTATAATCAGGGTAATGAAAAATGTTCGTTTCATGAGAAAATGTTTGTGTATTAGGCGACAAAGATAATGTTTATAAATTCAATGGAAAAACATTCGCCCTAATTTTAAAATTTACAATCCGCCTATGATTATTCTTATGAACGCATTACAAATGCTGATATTCAAAGCTTTCGGATTGCAAATCCGAAAGAGCTTGGACAATAATAACATTAATTTCACCACAACTACGCCAAACGCTTCAACAATTCGAGCAGTACCTGCCAGATGTCGTGAATGGTAGATAGTTCAACTCGCTCGCTGGTGGAATGTGGTTCCACGATTCGAGGTCCAATGCTGGCTATCTGGATGCCCGGATAATGCTGTACAAAGAAGCCTGCTTCCAATACAAAGTGCATGGCTACCATGCGGGGACGCCAACCCAACACATCCTGGAATGTGTTGCTTACCAGTTGCAAGAATGACGACTGCTGGTCCTCCTGCCAGGCTGGAGCAGACATCACAACTTCGGAATTGGCACCAGCGGCAGCAAAGGTCTTTGCTATATCTTTGCTTAGCGCTACCATATCGTTGTCGATAAAGCTGCGTGTATGTGTCGAAACAAAAATGCGGTCCTTTTCTGCAACAATTCGTCCGATATTGTTTGAAGTTTCCACAGTGCCAGGCATAGCCTCGCTCATCTTCACCATACCTTGCGGCAGTTGCTCAAGACAGCCTGCGAGGGCATTAATAACCGTCTTTGGAATGATTGTATCCTGTTTGTCGCATTCCTCGATTCCACATGTCATGCCAGGATCGCTACTGCGGTATTCACCGAATAAACGCTGATTGATAGTATTGATTCTTTTTCTTACTATTTCAGAGTACTCATCGGCAATGCAAATCACTATCTCCCCTTTCGAGGCTATTGAAGCATTTGCCTCACCAATTTCAATACCGGCAACATCAACCCACTCTTCCTTACAAATATCTTTCAGTATGTACTTCGTTGGAATCACTGCACTGCAACGGCCTTTGTTGATGTCGACACCAGAATGACCACCGAGTCCGCCCTCCATACGGATACGGTACCAAGTGCGCGCACCTTCTGGAGCCAACTGTCTGCTAATTGGAATGCCATGGAACTGCAGGCAGGCTCCTGCGGCACCGGTCGTGATGGTGTCGTAGTCTTCCGAATCGAGGTTGATGACCTTACGTCCTTTCAGAAAATCCTTGCTCAGCTGCGAAGCACCCGACATTCCGTCTTCCTCGTTAGTCGTAGCGATGACCTCAAGGGCAGGATGTACAATGCTATCGTCCTCG
This sequence comes from uncultured Bacteroidia bacterium, assembly GCA_902790405.1. Lineage (GTDB taxonomy): Bacteria > Bacteroidota > Bacteroidia > Bacteroidales > ML635J-15 > Bact-19. Next base: position 7,447 of record CADARW010000040.1, on the reverse strand, counting down.
AGTACAGCAAGAGCCATCGACAGACCAATACCATTGTCGGCACCCAACGATGTACCACGCGCCTTCATCCATCCGTTATCTTCGTAAGCTTCAATGGGATCGTTCAGCGGGTTGCCCATACCCACGCACACCATATCCATGTGGTTCAGCAACACGATGGTTTCGGCCTGTTCGTGACCAGGAGTGGCTGGCTTGCGTATCACGACACAATTTTCCTTGTCGCGTTCATACTCCAGATGATTTCGTTCTGCAAACTTGCAGAGATAATCAGCCACCCGTTCTTCGTGATGCGATGGACGCGGTATCTGGTTCAGTTCATGAAAGATGCTGAAAACTCGTTCTGTCTTAATGCTAATGTCTGTCATATCCTATTATTTTTTGTTTTTGCGTTAAAATAAATTTTCATTTCCCCGTTATCGTTTCTGATTTCCAATCCGTTAATTTCGCTTGCTCATAATTCTTTACCGCCACTTCTTTGCTGGCATTTGCATAGCAATATTCGCACAAATGCGGACAGGTGTTGTATTCGCCGATGTCCTTGCTCACCATACATCCGCAGGCGGTACGCTGACCTTTGTCGCGGTTGTCCTTGTGCTTTATGGCGTAGTGGTTGGCATTCAGCATAATGGCGTTAGGCGGAATCGGCGCTGCACCGAACAAACTTTTTTCAACCGTCTTGATTTCTACGCCTAAGAAATCCATCAGAGCCTTATCATTGTACGCAAAGCGAATCATCAGGTCGTTGTCAACGCAATGGTTGTGCGATATGCCATCAAGGTCAACGGCTTCGCCACAGGTCGCCAATTCGTAGTTCCAATTGTTTGACTTGTTCATTTCCACCAACCGTCGAGCGAACTCAAGCATCTGACCTTCCGTCCATTCGGAATAATTGACCTTGCTTTTTTCAAGATTTGCTTTCACCTTTTTGTACAAGGCAATGTCCGCAAAACTGAAAACCAACTTTTCTGTATATCCGACCAACTTGTTACCGATATTCTCGACCTTGCAAAGCAAATCGTCAATCGAAATCTTATCCGTCAGAATCAGCGGGTCGAAACGCCAAACGACCCTGCCCTTGCCTAATTTTTCAACTAATTGCCGAAATGTTTCAATCCGCTTTTCAAGCGGTGGCACACCTCGTTCCATGCCTTCCGCAACATAGTCGTTCAGAGTGTATTGAATGTAACAGCCAATGTTCCGCTCCTGCAAATAATCAAGATGTTCCAGCAGTGGCTCGGGGTTTTTCGACCAGAAGACAATGAATCGGGTGTCGCCGTATGCCACATAGCTTTTCACGCCATTGAACGGATTTGTCCATGCCGAGTAGCCTACTTTCAACCTATGGAAAAACCAGTCGGAATAAAAGGCGGGAATGTCTGTGCTTCGACTTGCCGAAACAATTACAGGGAACTGAGCATCAACCCATTCTCCGTTTTCGCGTTGTATTTTATTTTTGTGCCATTGAACCATGTATGCTACAAATAGTTTTCATTAATTTTTACTGAGAATTTCGCTTATAAGTTTCGCTGCATTTTTAATCCTACCATCCCATGTGCCAGATCTTGAAACCCCGACAACATTGCTATACATTTTTGACACAAACACTTCTTTATATTGACTTTCTTCAAAACATGACCAACAGTAATCTGACATTGTAGATTTTCCAAGACATAAAATTGTTTTTGGTTTTACTTTATTGTCAATGAAATTATGCAGTTTTGTCAAAAGAAACTTTCTAAAAGCCCACTCGTTATCAAATTTATTAGAAAATAACTCTTCCATCAATTTAAGTTCATCGGAAAACAATTTTCTCAATGCCGCACTATCTTTTGTTCCAATGGGATAAAGATTCATTTGCATGATACGATTTTCAACAGAATTAGCCCACGTAGGCCTTCGGTTTTCTGCTTCTGAATTTTCCCATTTATTTTCTTTTGCCAATTGAAAAATAAACTCTACGATATTTCTTGGATATGGATTGTGTGTGGATTTGTTTAATTCATACCATTTGCCATTTTTGTTGGCATTACCGTACTCAAAAACACCTAAGGGACGTTCCCCCGTATATACCAAATGTGCCTTATCTTTATTCCAATCATGATACTTTCCATGTCCTGGATTATACCCTAGAATCAAAACATCTGGTTGATAACACAAATAACTATTTATTGTTACGCTACCTTTGTATTGTGGAATTTCTTCTTGATGCTCTGTATAAAAATCAAATAATGGACGATAAAACTTTTCCAACTGATAAAAAGCCAATCTCAATTCTTTTTCTTCTATTTCCATATTACACGCGTCAACGATAATTTTTAATTCATCATATCCCTCATCTCAACCATCGGATGATGGTACTGTCGTTCCTTAAGAGTCGGTTTGCCACCAAGTTCTACTGCCTGATGCGGACAGAAATGCACGCAGGCAAGGCAGGCCTCGCACTTGTCGCCGCAGAGGGCATGGTTTTCAGTCAACGAGATGTTTCCAACTGAGCACACTTTTGCGCAAATTCCGCATCCTACGCATTTTTCTGCATTGACCTTTGGTCGCAAAGCCTTGAAAATAGCATTGTCGAATACACTTAAAGTTTGCAAGGCTGCCAGCAGGTCGGGCGAACCCCAGTGGTGTGCGTTTACATTTGCGGCAATGTCGTTCTTTATCTGCTCAAGGCGCGGTGCATACTTCTGGAATTTCCATAGCTGGTCGTTTGGATTGCGCCCAAAACCAAGCGCGCTGTTGTCCGGAACGCGAATCTTGTTGCAGTAGTTGAGCCGAATGTCTTTCTGTTTCAATATTTTTTTGACAGTCCAGATGCTGTTTCCCGTAAGTGCGCCACAGGTTATTACGATAAAATAGTAGGCATCCGTGGGCAAATCCAGTTGTGAGACAAGTTTCGGAACAATCTTAGGGGCATCGCCGTTGTAGCAGGGATACACAAATCCAATGCGTTTTTCGCCAGTCAAATCCTTGCCAACCGCCTCGCGCAGCGGCATTATCTTGTCGCCAACCTTTTCGGCAATCTGTCTTGCTATTGCCAGACTGTTGCCTGTTCCTGAGAAATAGAGAATCATATTGTTAGCATCTTACATTTTTATTTCATCCAAAGCACCGGTCTCAGAGTCTATTATGAAACCACGCACCACTATGTCCTTAGGCACAAGCGGATGAGTCTTGATGGTCTCGACTGTCTTACGAACAGATTCTGGCGTGTCCTTGAAACCCTCGAGCCAATGGTCCAAATTGATGCCACATTTGCGGATGGTGTCAAGGGTCTCGTCGGTGATGCCTCTGGCAATCATTTCGTGGTGAAAGTGGTCGTAGCTCATGTGGCAAGCCCCACAATGACTGTGCGCCACCACCATAATCTCATTCACGCCAAGTTCGTATATGGCGACAATCAGGCTGCGCATTGCCGAATCGAAAGCCGAAATGACCAGCCCGCCAGCATTCTTGATGATTTTCGCATCGCCATTCTTCAGTCCGAGGGCGGCAGGAAGCAATTCCGTCAGTCGGGTGTCCATGCACGACAGCACCGCCAGTTTCTTGTCGGGATATTTGTCCGTCAGATATTTCTCATAACCTTTCTGCTCTACGAAAGTCTTATTGTAGTTAATTATCTGGTCTATCATATATGTTTTGTTTGTAATGATTTACAAAGGTAAAAAATAAATTAAGGCAGAAATTTAAATTTTGCCCGAGATATGGATTTTGTTTATAGCTGTAAATCAAAACAATACAGCGAGTTGATTTTTTTATCATTAGCAAAGACAAGAAAAAAATATATAATTTTGTAAGATTTTATGATTTCAATCGTATCACATACGGAAGATGATTAAGAACGAATAGAAAATGTCACACGAAGAGTTTTCAAATATGTACCTACCATTCAGCAGCAAAATGTACGCCCTCGCATACAACATATTGCGAAACCGCGACGAGGCAAGGGACTGTGTACAGGATGTTTATGCAGAATTGTGGCAGCGACGAAACAGCATCGACTGCGACAAATCACCTCTGCCTCTAGTGCTGACAATGGTTCGCAACAACTGCTTCGACAAACTGAAACGCAAACATACAGAAAACAACGATTTGGCAGACATACTTTTAGACAACAAAACAGAAGATTCAATCAATGCCAGCAGTACATTGGTCGAAGTTATGAAAATGATAAGTATTCTACCGAAAGACCAGCAAACAGTGCTTCGCCTGCGCACTATAGATGGCCTTGAAATACAGCAAATTGAAGAAATAACGCATTTTAGCAGAGAAAACATATACACATTGCTTTCTAGGGCAAGAAAAACATTAAGAGACAATTTTAAATCATTATGACTATGGAAACGAAATCAAATATCGAATCACTACTCATCCGCTTCTACGAAGGGAAAACGACTCCCGCAGAGGAAGAAAAACTGATGGATTTTTTCCATTCCGACGATGTTCCAGCCGAACTTGAAGCCGACCGTAAACTGTTTCTGTCAATGTCAGAAATCGCCGACACCCATATACCCGACGATATTGCGACGGAAATAAATGCTTTTGTAGGCAATCTCAATGATTCGGAAACGGAGAAAAATCCAGAACCAGCATCACGACAACCTAAAAGCAATGTTTTCCGACTAGAAAAACCGCCAAAAACAATCTGGTATCGGATAGCGGCTGCTGTGTCCTTAATCGCAATAGTCGGAGTTTGCATAATGCAGTTCCAAAATCAAGAATCTAATGAATCGCCATTCCGCGACACCTGTACTAGCATTGAAGAAGCAACAATGCAGATTGAGAGAGCAAACAGCATAATCTCCCGTTCTATACAAATGTGCAAGCAGCCTACGCAAGAAGCCATTCAAAAAACAAATTCAAAAATTAACAAGATAAAAAATCAGTCAAAACTTTAAAAATTAAGGAATATGAAACGATTAATAATAACAATTGCAATTATTGCCTGCGCATTTGCAGCAATGGCACAAAACAAGATTTTCGAAAAGTACGCCAAAATGGAAGATGTGGATTTCGTTTGCATAAACAAAGCAATGTTTAACCTGGCAAACTCTGCCTTGTCTGCCTTGGACTCAGAACTCGGCAACCTCGTAGGCATAGAAAAAATGCTTATCATCAATTCGAACACTGCAAATGGCAAGAGTCAAATAGACAAAGACATAGAAGTTTTAAGCAATGACAAAAACTACGAAATACTCATGACCGCACGCGATGGTGGCGAAAGTGTTGTTTTTATCTTTACCGACAAACGCAATCCGCATGAACTAATAATAGCCACACAGGAAAAGGAGGAAAGCTCGATTCTCGTTTGTGCAGGAAGTTTCTCCTCAAAAGAAGTATATGAAATGCTTAATGGCGAAGGGGATTAAAATCTTAAAATTTACTTACTTACAAAAGCAACTGCTCACTACAGTTGCTTTTTTGTTGTTTCAGATTCAGCAATAGATTAAATATTATATTGATTTGCGATGCAATATTACACAAAAAAGACGCAACCCGAAAGTCGCGCCTTTATTTTGCTTACAAATTCACCTTCCAAAAAAGCCTATTGTCGCAACAATTTCCTGCAATACTCTTCCAGTTCGTCATCCGAAGACCACTTATGCATGATGAAGAATTGCCCATTGTTAATTTCGCACTGAACATACCATTCCAGAACCACAACTCCATCAATTACAAGAGCGGCATAACGACCTGCTATCTCTCTGGTAAATTGCGACCAAAGTTGGCTTGCTTCTGATGTTAAGTGGACAATAATCGGCACATAGCCGTCATCATTTTTGCAGGAAACAGAGGTTTCTACACTTTGTATTATCGGCTTGCCCCCCATAACACCAGAACTGATGGCAGGACCCTGGGGCGTTGCCTTTTTCAAGGCAAAAATTCTTGAATCTTTCTGAGTATCAACCACTGGCAACTCACTTTTCATAACAACAATAGAATCACTTTGCTGCCATTGTGCCATAACGAGTTTTGTGTTGCCAGGTGAAACAATCGTGTCGGCATAAATTTCCCAGATTTCCAGTTTGCCTTCGGTCGTGTGGTCGTTTTCTGCACGGGCATATATGGTAGGGCGTAGAGCAAAGTGGACAAGTAAAACACCAATGCCAAACACAATAATCATACTGCCGAGGAAAAGCAGAAATGTGCGTGGGCTTTTGGGTTGCGGTTTGCCGTCGTAGGAACCGATTTGGCGGATTACATCGTTGCAATGGCCTACAAAATTGCGATAAGCCAGGATTGCAAAAGTCAGAAGTAGCAGCCCTACAAAGCAAATCGACCAGATTGCATTATAATTTGGTGTCATATTATATTCGGCAATCGCACTTGTCAGATAGCCATTGTTTTTTAGAATATGTACAAGGACAAACATAAAGCCAAGTGCCATAATAAAAACCGTATAGACGGCATATCCCGACTTCAGTTTCTGCATATTCTTTGAAAGTGTCAGCAAATCGGCATTTTCCATAGCCTGCCGTTTTACATTCCGTGTAAGCCAAAGTTCGAATACTATCGAAAATACCATCAGCAGCAGAAATGAAAGTCCAAATGGCAGGAGTTCCCCTAAAAATGTAAAGTAGGCAAAACCTAGAACCGCAATGATAGGATAGGCTATCATGACCGTCTTCCTGTATCGAGAGAAGTAGTTGGCGTTGTCCTGGATAGTGGACTTCATTAGTCGCTCGTTGACGATTTCCTGCTGTTCGAAGCGCTGTTTTAGTTCTTCGTATTGCGCTTTCAGCTGGTCGAGTTCGTTCAGATTATTGTTTTCTTGATTTTCCATGATGATTCCCTTTCATTTTTTTACGACATTTTTACCAGTTTTTCCTTGATACGGGCTAGTCTTACGCCAACATTGTTGGGCGAGATGCCGATTATTGCTCCGATTTCGTCGTAGCTGATGCCTTCGAGCCAAAGCAGGATAAGGCTTCGGTCGATGAGATCGAGGCGCGAGATACGGTCGTAGAGGACGCGAATTTGCTGAGTCTGCGGATTTTCGGCCTCATATGGGTCGATGTTCACTGTCAGCGGGACGGTCTCGGGACGACGGCGTTCCTTTTTGTCCTGATTGATGGCTGTGTTGAGCGCCACGCGGTATATCCAAGTCTCGGCGCTGCTGCGACCCTCGTATTGGTCGAAGCCGTTCCATAGACGGATTAGGATTTCTTGGAATAGGTCGTCGATTTCGTCCTTGTTGGTCGAAAACATGTAGCAAACCGTGTAGATGGTCCGTTTGTGCTGCCGTACCAGAAGTTCAAACTTATGTTCTTTGTCGTTGTTCATGATTCCTTTAATTTGTTCGTTTTCGTTGCAACGTTCATCATGTTAGACAACAAGGGAAGGGAATTCTTACATCACGGTGACAATTTTTGTCGAAAAGCCTTTAGCTGTTTCTATCCTAATCACATACAGGCCTTTTTCCAAATCGCCGAATATACCTTGCTGACAG
>CADARW010000039.1 GCA_902790405.1 uncultured Bacteroidia bacterium | reverse complement strand
TGAGAACTGTGTAGAAACCTTCAACAAGGAAATCGATTGCCGAGCGTGACCATTTTGTGTTGAAGTCGATGGATGCGTTTGCCGAGTGCGACTTTTCTGGTCTTAATGCAGGATCGATGCTTATGAGCGAAACTTCGCCGCCGACAGCTGCAATGTGCAGGTCTTCGTTGAATGCCTGCGGTGCACGGAAGCCCATTGCATAGCCTGCACGCATCGACATCCACTTAAGTGGCGAGTACCTTATGTTGCAGCGCGGACTGATTATCGGATTTTTTATCATATTGTGCTTGTCGATTCGTCCACCGATGAGAAATGATAGCTTTTCCTTTTTCCATTCGTTCTGAATGAATGCACTGTAAATGTTTATTTTTTGCTCGATAATCCTATTATAACCAAGTGATTCGTCGTATAGTGAGTTGTAGTTGTATTCGATGCCGGTTGTGAGTGTGGCTGGCATAAAGAGGAACTTGTCCATGTAGAATACGTACTGGAATCCGCTTACCGATGCAAAATCTTTTGTATTTCCGTATGCATTAGGATCTTGACCTGTGCCATAGTAGCTGCTACGCTTGATATTCTGCAGCGATGAGTAAATTTGGAACCAGTGCTTGCTGTTTTTCGAGAAGATGTCGTATTTTGCACCAGCGCAATGTATGTTGTGGTCTGTTTGTTCGGTAATGTCGGATTCGTGGGCTGGTAGATTCAGGTTGTTTCCTCCGCGACGGAATTCGTCCAAGGTGTGGTATTCTACCGTCAGTTTGGTGTAGTCGCTTGTTTTCAAGTATCCGCGGAAACCGATGTTCTTGGAGTTTATCTTGCCAATTTCGGTAAAACCGTCACCATCGTAGTCGAATGGGCTTCGCTGTCGTGCAGCTGCGAAGATTGTGATTCCAGCCTTGTTGTCGTTAGAAACCACAGATGCGTTGAAGGTGGTGTTTACATCGGCTTTTTTCATTCCTACTAGCGTAGTGGTGTTGCCGAGCGAAAGACTGTTGAACTGGGGTTCGCGTGTAAGTATGTTTATCGTTCCTGCAACAGCGTTCGAACCGAAAATTGCTGAACCGCCACCGCGAATAACTTCCACTTTTTCAATCATGTTCACTGGAATTTGCTCCAACCCGTAAACCTGTGACAATGCGCTGCTTACGGCTCTGCCGTCGATGAGAATCTGCGAATACGAGCCTTCGAGTCCGTTTATTCTTACCTGCTGGAATCCGCAGTTCTGGCAGTTGGTTTCCAATCTTAGTCCAGGCTGGAAGTTAAGCCCTTCGGCAAGACATACCGAATTGGTGTTTTCGAAGGTCTTCGGCGATATGACTCCAACGACAACAGGTGCTTCCATTCTGCTTGTCTGGTTCTTGTTCGCCGAAACCACGACATCGTTGAGCATTATCGCATCTTCTTCTATTTCGAAGTTCAGCTCAATCATTTTGCCTTTTTCCACATCAACGACCTTTTCCTGTGACATGTAGCCGATGCTTTGTGCAACGATGGTAAGTTTTCCCGTTGGAAGGTTGTTGAGGTGGAAATGTCCGGTAGCATCGGTGGCGGTGCCTATCGATGTGCCTTTAACCATTATGTTGATGTACGGCAGATGTTCGCCGCTCTGCTTGTCAACTACATGTCCGAAAATGTTTGCATCGGTTCTCTTGTCGGTCTGTGCCATTAGGCATATACCTATAGTTAGCGATAACGCTAACAAAATATATCTTTTCATTTTGTTTTTTTTGTTAAATTTCCTATCGTTTTGCCATTAAATGCATTGATTATCATTTGCTACGAGAACAAAGTGGCGATAGGAGGGTCGCGAGGACGAGAAAACAGCACCTTTTCGTTTTGAGCATGACCAGGAATATATTCCTTTTGTACGAAAGGTGTTGGTGTTAGAAATATTTGGGAAAATTCTTGAGTCTCGCTTCCGATAACTGGGCAATTTGCCAGAAATGCGATGAGGTTTATTTCATCGTCGTTGTGCTGGTGTTTTTCTGGAGAGAATGGATTGTACGGGTGCGAATGCACTATTATTATTCCCCTAACGGTGTGACTGTGAGGGAATATTGTGTTGCTTAGGAACATTCCTACGAACAATGTCAGAAACACTGCGCATAATATTTTCCGTAGTTTCTCCATGCCTTTAAATTGCGGTGCAAATATCGTGTTTCTGCAGTCAATGTGCAATACCAATATGTTAGGAAAAATATAAATTTCTGACTGCACCTTGCTTGTATTCCCCTCCCTTTAGCCTAAAAAAGATTTTTGTGTGGCACTTAATGATCTTTGAAATGTAAGTATAGATGATTGTAAATCAGTGAAATAAGTAAAATAATAAAAATATTCAAAAAATGTTTTGTCGGTTTGCAATAAAGCATTACCTTTGCACTCGCAAAAATCAGCGAAGCGGTCCGTAGCTCAGCTGGTAGAGCACCTGACTCTTAATCAGGGTGTCGAGGGTTCGAGCCCCTCCGGACCGACAAAATCCCGCAACAGCGGGATTTTTTGTTATATGTCTCTCTGTGTTTAAAATCTGATTATCTTTGTGCAAAAATTGAAATAGTTATGGCTACGTTTCTTTTCGATAATATTATTTTTGGACCTGTAAAGTCCAGAAGGCTAGGCAATTCGTTGGGTGTAAACCTGTTGCCTGTAAATGCAAAGTTCTGTACGTTCAACTGCGTATATTGCGAATGCGGTTGGAACAGCAAAGGAGTAAAGATTGAACTTCCACGACTTGCCGACATAGTCCCTGCGATGGAAAAGTATTTCTCCGAAAATACTCAACCGCTTGATGTTATCACTTTTGCAGGAAACGGCGAACCGACAATTAATCCCGATTTCCCCGAAATTGTAGCCGAAACGGTTCGCTTGCGCAACAAATATATGCCCAATGTGAAGATTTCGGTACTTACAAATGCCTCGAATCTTGGAAACGAAAAAGTTGTTGCCGCTCTAAAAATGATTGACGAGCCAATACTTAAGGTCGATACTTTTATCCAGCACGATTTTGAATTGATTAACCAGCCAGCTGCTGGATTGTCAATTGCTAAGATTGTAGACAATATTGCAAACAATTTCGAGCATCCTATAATCCAGACAATGTTTATGCGTGGAAATATCAATGGAACTTTCTTCGACAACACTACAGACGATTCGCTCCGTGTATATTTCGATACGTTGAAACGCCTTAATCCTTCGCAGGTTATGGTGTATTCCATTGCCCGTGAAACTCCGCTTTCGGGATTGCAGAATGTTTCACCCGACGAACTTGAGAAAATTGGCGCAAAGATTCGCTCTTTGGGTTTCAACGTGCTTGTAACTCCGTAATTTGAAAGCAGGAAGCAAAATATTGGTAGCCCCTCTAGATTGGGGATTAGGACATGCTTCTCGCTGCGCGCCAATAGTGAAATTCCTTGTAGAACAAGGCTTTTGCGTAATAATTGGCGGCAGTGGCGATTCGTTGGACTATCTGCGCGAACGTTTTCCCGAGCTCGAGTACGTAGTGTTGCCATCGGCAAAGATGAATTATGGTAGGCGAGGGATGGTTTCTATTCCTTTTTTGTTCTCTATGTTACGTTTCGCACGGAACATTCGTAAAGAACATAAAGCATTGGAAAAGATAATTGCCCGATATTCAGTTGATTATGTGCTTTCTGACAACAGACTGGGGTTGTATTCCGACTCTGTGCCTGCGTTTTATATGACTCACCAGCTCAATTTCGACAATGGTTTTCTGAATCGCTTGCCAGCGCGAATGATGAAACGTATACATTTGCGTTATATAAATAAATATAGGTATTGTTTTGTGCCCGATGCCGAAGGAGAGTTGTCGCTGTCGGGAATCTTGTCTGATTCAGAAATTGAAACCAGGCATTTGGGCCCGCTTTCGCGTTTTTATGGTAAAGTACCACTGAAAATTGACAGCGATTTCGATCTGTTGTTGTTGTCGGGCATTGAGCCACAGCGTACTATATTAGAAAAACTTTTCATTGAAAAATATTCGTCTGTGCCTGATTTGCACTTGCATATAATAAGAGGTGTGCCTGCCGAAGCTGAACTTTCTTTGCCATCAAACATTTCTTATGAAAACAATCCTTCCGATGATAGGATAGCGTCGCTAATAGTGTCTGCACGGCGAATTTTCTGTCGAAGCGGATATAGCACATTATGCGATTTGGCCGCATTGCAACGGCGGGCTGTGCTTGTGCCTACGCCACGTCAACCTGAACAGGAATACCTTGCAACAAGGTTCGTGGAGAAGTTTGGCTTCGTTGTATTTGACCAAAACGAATTGCCGAAAGTGAATTTTTCTGCTATATCATACGATTCTGTGTGGAAATACGATTACCTTTGTAACCTTAACGAAATTTTGAAATGAAAGTTTGCGGTTTTACATTTATTCGCAATGCGATAAAGTACGATTATCCTGTTGTTGAGGCAATTACCTCAATACTGCCTTTGTGCGACAAGTTTGTCGTTGCTGTAGGGAATTCGGAAGATGGCACGCGGGAACTGATAGAAAAAATCTGTCCCGAAAAGATAGAAATAGTTGATACCGTTTGGGATGACTCTCTTCGCGAAGGGGGAAAAGTCCTTGCCGTAGAGACCAACAAAGCTTTTCGTGCAATTGACGATAGCTACGACTGGTGCTTCTATATACAGGGCGACGAGGTTGTACACGAGAAGTATCTGCCGGCAATAAAGACGGCTATGGAACAGAATTTAAACGACTCAAGGGTTGATGGACTGTTGTTCAAGTACAAGCATTTTTATGGTTCATACGATTATGTGGGGACTTCGTTCCATTGGTACAGGAACGAAATCCGAATTGTGCGCAACAACAAGAAGATTTATTCGTACCGCGATGCCCAGGGCTTCCGCAAGGATGATGACAAGAAGCTGAATGTAAAGCCGATTGAGGCGTACGTTTACCACTACGGCTGGGTTAAGGATCCGTTTGCCATGCAGCGCAAGCAGGAGGACTTTAACAAGTTGTGGCACGATGAGAAGTGGATAGAGGAGAACGTGCAGAAGGCCGACCAGTTCGACTATTCAAACATTGATTCCCTTAGCAAGTTTGACGGAACTCATCCTCAAGTGATGCTTGACAGAATTGCTCGTTTAAATTGGAAGTTCGATTACGACTTGTCGTGCAACCGAACAGCTTTCAAGGATAAGATGAAAGCATTCTTCGAGAAGTTGGGGCTTCATGTTGGGCAGTACCGCAACTATGTTATTGTGAAGTAGCAGCGGAGGAAAATAAAAAAGGCTCGGAAATCCGAGCCTTTTTTTGTGTCATATGTTTGGCTTACTGCCTTTGTTTCAATATTATATCTTCCTTGCCATTTTCTTGATAAGATTCGCTTGTTGTATTCTGAGCGCTAAGGTGGAATCTATTAATATCCTGATGTAGTTTTACTTCCTTGTTTCTCAGTTCAACAATGTTGTATACTACGCTGTATTCGCCTTTTGCGTATCTGTCGCTGGCAACGTTGGTGCTTATTGTGCGAGGTATGCTTGCGCCACCTTCATCGTCGCTCGAAATTATTTCCGATACCTTTGTGGTTGTTTTTTCTTCTTCGATGATGAATGCTATTCTTTCCTTGTTCTTGTATTCGTTGTCGATACCAGTAAGGAATTCCCAATCGCCAGACATTTCTTCGGTAACCTCGGTCCTATGGATTACTGCTTCGTCATCGTCTTCACCAGACTGGTCTTCGTCAAACTCGTATTTATAAACCATTCTTGCTTTTCCATTCTTGTCGAAGAAGAAAGTGTATGTGCCTTCTTCCTGTCCTGGATCCACAACTATTTTACCTGACAAAGTTCTTGTACTGTCGGAACTTTGAATTGTTATCACTTGTTTCCACGAACCGCTTTCTACAGTAGTTATAGTTTTTGTGCTTATGTTGTTTTCTTTTCTAACTATCTCAGAATTGAGATTCGATACGGTCCATGTTCCACAAAGTCTAGCCTTTCTGCTACGGAATGATAAGAATGGATCTTCATCACCTTTTTTGCATCCTGAAAATACTATCGGAAGCGCCAATAATATGATGGCAACCATGTAGCCCAAAAATCTTTTTGCATTCATACTTTACAATTCTAAATAAGACTTCTAATGATACAGACGGCAAAGTAAACACAAATATTTTTATCAACAAAATTTTTTTGTTCTTTTTTTAGAAAAAAAATCATGGTTTTATTTGTACGATAATGCCCACAATTCTGAAAAATAACATTACCTTTGTGCCTCACAAAATTTGTAGCTATGGTTATTGATACTAAGGAGATTTCGTCGCGAATAAAACTCGGTTACATGCTGGTGGTACTGGTTCTTGTGATTGTTGTTGTGCTTGATCTTATTTATACATGGGTGCCAAATCATATACTCGATTATGTTTGTATAGGATTGTTTGTGCTCCTTGTAGCTTATTTATCCGCCAAAAAGTTCAACTACATATATTATAATTCTGATGGATTCAAGATAATATTGAAATACACGTCGTTAAGTTTGTTTTCTGCAGGTAATTTCAAACTGGAGATTCCTAAGAAGGATTTTGTAGGTATTGAGGTGAAAAAGTCGTGCTTAGGTATGCGCACAATGGCTGTTATATATGTGCGTACGCCAAACGGAACAGGCAAGTTCAAGCCGATAAGCGTTTCTGTTATGTCGCAAAATGAACTGCAGGAAATGATGTCGGATCTGGATTCTATTAAAAGATAAGTATGCTCGACGACGACAGACTCTACGACGTCGCCGTAACGTTCGTTCATGGAATAGGCGACATAAACGCCAAGAAATTGATTTCCTATTTTGGTTCAGCCAAAAATATGTTCCATTCGTCGTACAAACAGCTTAAATCGGTGCAAGGAATAGGCGAAGTGGTGGCATCGCGCCTGTATTCCAATTTCGAGTCGGCACTAGTCGCTGCCGAAGAAGAACTCAAATATGTGTACGCCAATGATATAGGTTTTGTAACCTTTGCCGACGATGCATATCCCGAACGTTTGCGCGAATGCGCCGATTCTCCAGCTATATTATATTATAAAGGTATACCCGATTTTTCGGCTAGGCATATAGTAAGCATTGTAGGGACAAGAAATGCTACAAAATATGGTGTGGAGTTCTGCAACGAGTTTGTCGCCGAGCTTGCCAGCAGGTATCCCGATGCCGTAGTCGTAAGCGGACTTGCTTATGGCATAGATGTTACGGCTCACAAGGCCGCGCTAAAGAATAATTTGAAAACATGGGCTGTGCTCGGACATAGCCTCGAAACAATATACCCGTCGTTGCACAAGAAGGTCGCCGACAAAATGCTTGAGAATAATGGCGCCTTGATTTCCGATTTTCCGCATGGTACAAAAATCGACCCGTCCAACTTCGTTAGGCGCAACCGAATCGTAGCAGGACTATGCGACGCCTTGCTCGTGGTGGAGTCGGGGGAGAAGGGCGGCTCTATCATAACAGCCAATATTGCAAACAACTACAACAAGGACGTATTTGCCCTTCCCGGAAACATTAATTCGACGTATAGTCGTGGCTGCAATAAGCTAATCAAGACAAACCGAGCCAATCTTTGCGAATCGTTCGACGATTTCGAGTATATAATGAACTGGACATCACGTTCGCAAAGTAAAATGCCGACGCTCGACTTCCAGTTCGAGTTGACGGCTGACGAGAAAAAAGTAACCGATGTGCTGGCAAAGTACGAATTCTTAGATATCGACAATTTGCGTCGTCAGACCGAAACGACTCCTAACGAGCTGAGCCTTATTTTGCTGCAGCTCGAAATGAAAGGGGCGATAGTGTCATTGCCAGGAAAAATTTTCTCATTAAAGCGTTAGTCTGCATGTTGATAGACACCCATTCTCATATTTATTCCGAAGAGTTCGACGACGATAGGACAGACGTTGTCGAAAGGGCAAAGAATGTTGGTGTAGAAAAAATAATTCTTCCGAATATTGATTCTTCATCTTTGGAACGTCTTGCTTCGTTGGCTAAATCCGATACAAACTATTTCTATGTCGCCAATGGGCTGCATCCTACATCGGTAAATGCCGATTTCAAAAAGGAACTGGATGTTATTTTTTCTGATTCGACTTTTGCATCATTGTCCAATTTGGTGGCGATAGGAGAAATCGGCATGGATTTGTATTGGGACGATACTTATATCAATGAGCAGAAGCAAGTGTTTGATTTTCAACTCGATTATGCGTTAAATAACAAATTGCCGGTTATTATTCATTGCCGTAACGCTTTTTCGAATATAATAGATATAGTGTCGGCTTATAAGGGAAGAGGGCTTACTGGTGTATTCCATTGCTTTTCGGAGGATTATGATTCGGCTCGAAAGGTGATAGACCTAGGTTATTATATAGGTGTAGGAGGTGTGCTAACCTACAAGAAATCGACCTTGCCCGAGGTGGTGACAAAAATTCCCCTGTCGAGCATTCTGTTTGAGACAGATTCACCATATCTTGCGCCAGTTCCGCATCGCGGAAAGCGTAATGAGTCGTCTTTTGTAGCCTGTGTGGCCGAAAAATTGTCGTCGCTTTTGGCTGTTGACTACGATAAAGTTTGTGAAATTACATCGGAGAATGCAAAAAAACTTTTTGGAATAGCTTAGCAGTATATGTTTGTTTGTCAAATTGTTGCATGGTAATTTTGGCCAGTTTCCCCCAATATTTGCATTGTGGCGCGAAAAAAAATCATTAAAAATTTTTATTTCACTCAAATAATTCTTTACTTTGCAAGTCCAATTTAGGCGCACTGGAGAGATGGCCGAGCGGTTGAAGGCGCACGCCTGGAAAGTGTGTATGCGGCGTGAAGCCGTATCGTGGGTTCGAATCCCACTCTCTCCGCCAAGTATGGCTTGTTTAGGATTGGATTTGAATGGTTGAATTTTTTAAATTTTTGAATATAAGTAAATAAAAGAATTAGAATTAATTAAAAACAGAATTTAGTCATGAAAAAGTTAATCTCGTTACTTACATTGGCAGGTTTGCTGACTTTTGCAACTGCTACATTTGCACAAGACGAAAAGACAGAAGAACAGGCAGCTCCAGCACAGACCGAAGCTGTTGCACAGGATGAACCTGTTGCAGGCGACGAAGCAGTTCCCGAAGCAACAGAAGAAAAGCCGTTCCATCAGCAGTTGAAGATAAAGATTATCGAAGGTGGTCCTATATTCATGGGATTCTTGCTTGTAGCTTTGATTCTCGGTTTGGCTATCGCTTTCGAAAGAATCATCTACTTGAACCTTGCTACTGTAAATACAAAGAAGTTATTGACTAAGATAGAAAACGCATTGAATGAAGGTGGTGTTGAAGCAGCAATGGACGTTTGCCGCAATACCCGTGGCCCAGTAGCCAGCATCTTCTATCAGGGACTTTCAAGATATCCGGATGGCATCGACATGGTTGAAAAGTCGGTTGTTTCATACGGTTCGGTTCAGATGGGCCAGATGGAAAAGGGCTTGACTTGGATTTCGTTGTTCATCGCTCTTCTTCCTATGTTGGGATTTATGGGTACGGTTATCGGTATGATCGGTGCATTCGATGCTATCGAAGCTGCTGGTGATATCAACCCTGCAGTTGTTGCTGGTGGTATCAAGGTCGCTCTTATCACTACCGTAGGCGGTTTGATCGGTGCTATGATCCTTCAGGTGTTCTACAACTATATTCTTGGTAAGATCGATACTTTGGTTAACACAATGGAAGATGCCTCGATTTCACTCGTCGACATCCTCGTTGATTACGAAAGAAAGGCTAATAACTAATTGTTGACATTAAAAAACTTACAGAGATGTTAGAGAAAGTAGTTAAAATATTAGGTTGGGTCGTATTAGGAGCGGCAGCAGTTATATCTGTGCTGTTCTTCTTGCTGCCGAACGAGGCTCCCGAAATGCAGGCAGCCATGGATGCTCTCGATGGAGCAACTGGCGCCGAAAAGATCGAGGGCGTTGATGCAGCTGCGACCAATTGGGGCGGTTTTATAATGTACGCCTGCGAAATTTTGGCACTCTTGTGTGCTGCTATGTTTGTTATATTCGAAATCGGTGGTGTTATTGCCGACGGTGTAGCTTCTCCTAAGTCATTGATTAAGCCTGCTATAGCAATAGTCGCTATTGTCGTTGTTGTTATAATTTCTTGGTCGTTGGCAGACGGTATAGCTCCTAATACAATAGGTATCCAAAAAGCTGGTTATGTTCCAGGCGAAACCTTCGGTGACATCAAGTTGGCAGAAGCTGGCTTGTGGATGACATACATCACTGGCGCAGCAGCAATTTTGGCTCTCATTTATGGAGCAATCTCAAGATTGTGGAAGTAATTTGTTAATTTTTAAAAGGGTATTATTATGGCAAAAAGATCAACCCCGGAAATTAACGCAAGTTCCATGGCGGATATCGCTTTCCTGCTCCTCATATTCTTCCTTGTGACAACTACAATGGATGTCGATACTGGTATCCAGCGCCAGTTGCCACCTATCCCGGAAAAGGACCAGAAGACCGATGTGGAGGTCAATGAGCGTAACGTTTATGTGGTGCTTGTCAACTCAAGGGGTAATATACAGGTTAATCATAGTTGGTTGGATTTGAGTAAGCTTCGCGAAGATGCCAAGAAGTTCATCAACTGCGATAGAGCCGACGATCCGACCCTCCCCGAAATGGAGGAAATAACCGTAGAGGGAATAAAAGGTCCGGTCAAGACTTCGAAGGGAATTATCTCTTTGCAGAACGACCGTGGTACTACCTACGGAAGATACATCGAAGTTCAGAACGAATTGGTTGCCGCTTACAACGAAATACGTAACGAAGCTGCCCGCAAGTACTTCAACAAGCCATACGACGAGCTTAGCGAAGAACAGCAGGAAGCTATCAGGAAGATTTATCCTCAACGTATATCCGAAGCAGAACCTAAAAATTATGGAGGAAAGTAATTATGGCAGTAATGGGTAAAAAGAAAAAGAAAACCTTAGGTGCTATTTCTACAGCATCTTTGCCCGATATCGTATTCATGATTCTTTTCTTCTTCATGGTTTCTACTACCATGCGCGAAGTCGAGCTTATGATCGAACTTAAAGGTTCTGACTTGCCGACTGCAACCGAAATCAAGAAGCTTGAAAAGAAGTCGCTGGTAAGCTACATTTATGTAGGAAAGCCTTTGCAGCAGTACCAGAAGATTTACGGTACCGAACCGAAGATTCAGTTGAACTCTTCGTTTGCCGAACTTTCCGATATCTACGAGTATATTCTCGCAGAACGTGCCGAAAGAGACGAGGCCGAAGTTCCATTTATGACAACTTCGTTGAAAGTTCATAAGGACACAAAAATGGGTATCATAACAGATATCAAGCAGGAATTAAGAAAAGCAAGTGCATTGAAGATTAATTACTCTGCCCGTCAAGATATGGGATATTAAACTTGCTTTTTGACCAATAAAAAAAGGGACTGAAATTTCAGCCCCTTTTTTTTTGTTGTGAAAACTTTTTTAATATCTTTGCAAGTTGTAAAAAGTGTGTATTGTCAAGTGTGAAATTTTTTTTCATTTTCGAGGCAACCATTTTTAACTTTTTACGTATTAGTATTGATTAAATAATTTCTGAAACATGAAAAAGATATTAATGGCGCTTATTATTATTGTTGTTGCAGCAAATGTTTTCGCTCAGCAGCAAGGTCCTGTCGTGCCTGATAACAAGCTGTATTCTAGGTTTCAAACCGAAGATATTAATAATATGCTCAGTTTGTCTCCTCAGGAAATCGAATATTGGAATTGGTTTGCAAATAATGGCTTTGTCGTAAAGAGAGCCAATCAGTCGGTGGCTCAGAAATATCCACCTTTGAGATTTTTGGATAAGGATACAAAGACTGCTGGAGAAGAAGAAGTCGCTTACGATGAAGCTAGCTTTAACATTATGGCATACGCGTTTGAAATAGATATTGATAAGACGAATATGTATAGGATAGGCGATACTGGATATGTGATAGGCATATATTCGTCGTCGAAGCTTGTTTCTAACTACAATAAATACTTAGGAAGATGAAAAAGATTATATGCATATTATTGCCTTCGTTGCTGTTGTTTTGTGCGCCATGCGC
Source organism: uncultured Bacteroidia bacterium (assembly GCA_902790405.1). Classification (GTDB taxonomy): domain Bacteria; phylum Bacteroidota; class Bacteroidia; order Bacteroidales; family ML635J-15; genus Bact-19. The sequence continues at coordinate 2,698 of CADARW010000039.1, read as the reverse complement.
AATGTCGCAGACACTTCGTTTGGACCCAACAACAAATGGTACTACAATAACTACATGTAGTGCAACATTGTACGATTCGGGTGGACCAAACGGACAGTACCAAAGCGGTGAAACATATACAATCACTTTTTGTGCCGAAAATCCAAACTCGGCAGTGGTTCTTGAGGTTATTGCATTAAATACAGAAAGTGTTAGTTTTGATTATTTGAAGTTTTACGATGGTTCGAATACTGGAGGTACTTTGCTGGCAACAATCGGAGGTTCTACAGTTCCGACAGATGTGTACGAATCATCTCCAGGCAACTGCCTTACGGTATATTGGCGTAGCGACGGTTCTATTACAAGGGACGGTTTTCAGCTGGCTATTTCGTGTAGGGCACCCTGCCAGGATTTTTCTGTTGAAATTACCCCAGAGGCTGTCTATAGCGCTGAAGAGGAAGCTTATCTCGGTTGTTCTGGCGGAATCGTAACTTCTGAAGTTCACTTCAATAACAACGATGCCGAATATCATCAGTCGATAGAAACTTCAACATTCTCGTGGAGTGCTCTTAGCGACCAGGGTATACAGACATTTGCAGGACTTGGCTTGTCAGAACTTTCTGAACCACTTGCTCCAGGTGCTTATTTCTATACATTGACAGTTACCGACAACAACAGGTGTACTGCAGTATCAAATACAGTTACTGTTTACATATCGGTGCCTCCAACATTTGTCGGGTCCAATGTAACCCCCGAAATTTGCCCGGGTGCAACTGCTCAGCTTAATGGTGTCTTGAATCCACCAGACGAATGGCAGATGACAATTCCCGAAGTAAACCCCGAACAGCATTGCTTTGACGATGATCATATCCGAGAAGAGCAAATTAGTTGTTTTACATACGCAGCATTCGCTCCTGGGCAGATGATTACCTCGGTCAATGATATCGAATCAATCGGTATGCGAATGGAACACTCGTATATGGGTGACCTCGATATATATATACAATGCCCTAACGGACAGCGTATGACATTGTTTGAGCAAGCTTGTAGCGGTGGTTATTTTGGTGAGGCTGTCGATTATGACGAATATGGTGTGAATTCTTGTAACGATGGCCCGCAGTGGGTTGGCGTTGGATATGACTACTATTGGACTGCAAGTAACAACAGAGGCCTTATGTCGGCAAACTGCCCAGGTTATAGTAACCCGTTGCCGTCAGGAAACTATCAGCCTGTTGATAATTTCAACAGTCTCGTGGGTTGTCCTATAAATGGCGAATGGTGCGTAATATTCATTGACTACCTTGGCGCTGACGATGGTACTGTATTCCAGACTGAGCTTCACTTTGCCGATTACCTTATCCCTGCCGCTGATAATATCATATCGTTCCAGAATACTTATGAAGATACTGGTTTTTCGTGGGAAGGAGCCGAGGTCGCAAGTGCTGATCCAGGAATGACTAATACCGCAAATCCAGCGCTTTCGGGTCAGATTCCATATACATTCTCGGCTACCGATAATTTCGGTTGTACTTACGATACTACATTGTATGTTACCGTTTTGGAGCCGACCAATGCCAACTGCTGTATAACGCCAACACCAGAAATTGCTGGTATACCAAGCCTCATTTGTACTAATAGGACAAATCTTTCGGTGCCAAATGTGCCAAATGGAAATACTGGTGAATGGTCGGTATCTTCATATCCCAATGGCGACAATGTGAATAATACAGTAACGTTTATTAACCCCAATTCTCCTAATACTCAAGTCGTAGTAAACGGTTGGGGTACTTATACTTTCCGTTGGACAGAAAAATATTTGAACAGAGACGATTGTATGGCGTTTGATGAGATTACGACAACGTTCCGTCAGCAGCCTACAAATACGTTTACATATACTCCTATTTCTTGTTTCGGAAACGAAACATCGATTACCTACATTGGCAACATGGATGCGAATGCCACTTTTACATGGGGATTTGAGGGCGCATTTGTTCAGCAGGGTGCAACTCCGTTAGGCCCGCATATGGTGTCGTGGCAGACAGCTGGAACACATGCAGTTACTCTTACTGTTGAAAATAACGGATGTATATCTTCCGATACTCTAGTGTCAATATTGAATCCCGAACGACTTGTGATCGATTCTATTTCTGTTGTTGACGACCCATGTTATCATAGTAATGGCGGTTCGGCTGTTGTTGTACACCATGGAGGAACATTGCCAATAACATATTCATGGGCTGCTCCTGGAACTGAACTTTTGAATGCTGGTGCAGGTAATTATACACTTACAATTACCGATGCTAACGGATGTACAGATCAGCATAATTATGTAATCAGTGAACCTTTGGAATTGGTTATACAGACAGTCACGTCAACCAATCTTACTTGTTATGCGTCGCATGATGGTTCAATATCGGTATTTGCCGGCGGTGGTACAGGAGAATTGCGCTACATTTGGTCTGATATGGGAGTCGGAGCTCCTGAAAGAGTCGGATTATCTGCAGGCGAATATTACCTAACAGTCGTCGATGAAAATAATTGTAGCGCCGAAAGGTTTGTCGCTATTACGCAACCAGAGCAGTTGTTCATTAATATGACTACAGACTATGCAGTATGCGAAGGCGAACCTACACCTGTTCGTGTAGATGCATTTGGCGGTACTCCTTCCTATCATTATATTTGGAATACAGGTTCTGGTGATTTTGAAGCTAATTCAGAA
>CADARW010000038.1 GCA_902790405.1 uncultured Bacteroidia bacterium | reverse complement strand
TTTGCATCCGAAGAAAGCCTTTTCGCCAATTTCTTTAATGGAGTTCGATAGTGTTGCATATCTCAGTTCTTCGCAGTTCATGAATGAAAATGCAGGTACGATTGCAACATTTTCTCCAAAATTTACTGATATGAGTGACATACATTGTGTAAATGCAGGAAAATCCTTATTCGTTTTGCTATTGATTGCATTGAAATTTACGACAGCTAGTTTCTTGTTCCTGTTAAAAGCACTGGCTCCGATTTCTTTAACTGATTCGGGTATTGTTACCGAAGTGAGTTCGCAGTTGTAAAATGCTGAATCTTCTATTGTGGTTATCGAGTTTGGAATATCAATTTTCTGTAGGTGAACGTTGGCAAAAGCTGACTTACCAACGCTTGTTATTCCGTTTGGAATAGTTGAATTAATGCAACCTCCAATGATCTTGTTTTCAGCTGTGAGTACGATTGCATTACAATTGTTTCGGCTGTCGTAGGTTTTGTTCCCTTCAGAAATTATAATGCTTGTGAGCTTGACGCAGTTCGCAAACGAAGTAGTGTAAACTGTTTTTACTGATGCGGGGATTGTGATTGATGTCATTTCATTGCATGTCCCAAATGCGTACTCAAGTATGGCAGCAGTACCCTCGTTTATTTTGTATTCACTCATGCATGCAGGATAGTATACGAGATTATTTCCTGTGTATATTGGTTTGTTGATGGCTGTCCCTGCAAATGCGTTTTCTCCGCAATGCTCTATTGTGCCACCAAATTTTATAGACTTTAATGCTGAACAGTCCTTGAATGCATCTGCTTTTATTGTTTTTACTGTCTGAGGTATTGTAACAGAAGTTAAAGTAGTTATGCCAGAAAAGGCTCCCTTGTTGATGGCTGTTACTACAAAGTCTGTATTCCTACTGTGAACAGTTGCTGGAATTTCAATTTTTTTGACATTTTCTGTGTCACCTTTTATGCCGTTGAGGGTTACAGTACATGGACTTTCTTTCGAAGTTATTGTGTATCTTAAGTATTGTCCAGTCTTACATTTTACTATGAAATTCGGATCATTGGGGTTGTGGATCTCTGCTTGGGCCATTGCCATTGCGCATATAGCCATAAATGCGAACAATATTGCTATTCTTTTCATAATCATCTGATATTTTATGCAAATATAATCTTTATTTTGATTACTGGAACAACGATAGTTGAGAATCTAGAAGTCTGTACGACATTCGATGATACTTTGTTGGTCCGTATTTTTCGATGGCAGCCCGGTGTGCTTTTGTAGGGTACCCTTTGTTTTGCTCCCAGTGATATTCTGGGAATTCTTTTGCGATTTTGTACATGAACTCGTCCCTATACGTCTTTGCAAGTATTGATGCAGCTGCAATAGACATATATGTGGCATCGCCCTTTATGATGCACTTGTGAGGAATTCCGTTGTATGGAATAAACTTGTTTCCGTCGATAAGAAGCAGTTGAGGTCTGGTTTTCAGACCATCAACAGCCTTGTGCATTGATAGTAATGAGGCTTTTAGGATGTTTATTGCATCGATTTCGTTGTTATCCATAGAGGCTACGCAGAATGATATGGCATCGTGTTCGATTTCAAGCCTTAGTTCGTCTCTTTTTTTTTCAGATAGCTGCTTTGAATCGTTAAGCTTTTCGTTTGTGTAGTTGGGTGGGAGTATAACTGCAGCTGCGTATACAGGACCAGCAAGGCAACCGCGCCCTGCTTCGTCGCAGCCAGACTCTATAGTGTTTTCTTGGAAATATTGTTTTAGCATGCGATTTATTTTATTGCAGTTTCTATGCACGACCAAAGCCTTTCTGCGGTAAGCTGCCACGAGAATTTTGTGCGCTGTATCTTGCCTTTTTCAATAAGCGACAGCCGCAATTCTTCGTTTGTGCATAAATTGTACATTTTTTTTGCGACTTCGTTGCTGTCGTTGCCATTGCATATAAGTGCAGCTTCTCCGACTACCTCGGGAAGCGAGCTATTGTTTCCGCATATTATTGCGGTTTCGGAATACATTGCTTCGAGAAGAGGTATGCCAAACCCTTCGAAATGAGGAATATAAGTCAGACATTCGGCTGCTGCGACAAGTTTGCATAAATCATCGGTGTCTTGTCTGCCTGTAAATACAACGCTGTCCTTATGTTTCATTTCGTTGTACACGTTCTCTATGGCTTGGGTCTTGTGCAGCGAACCACCGACTATTATCAAGTTTATGTCGATGTCATATTTGTCCTTGAATAATTCAAAGGCACGCAGAAGGCCATCTACATTCTTGCGAGGACTAAGTGCTCCGACAAATACGAAATATTTTTTCCCGTTGCTATATTTTCTGCGAACGTCTTCCTTTTCGGTTTCGGTAAGTGGTTTGTAACTGCTGTTTGCTCCGTTGTAGCATACAGTTACTTTTGCTTCCGGAATGTTGTAGGTGTTGCAAATGTCGTTTTTCGAGAATTCGGATACAGTGCCAATGTGGTGGGCTTTCTTTGCGAATTTGACGAAGTACTTGTTGTAGTACCAGCTTGTTAGGCGGGGTAGCTGTTCTGGGTTGTGAACGAAGTTGATGTCGTGTATTACATCAATTTGCGGGATATCTGTCCTAAGCGAAATATATCCGTCGGTTGACAGGAAAACGTCGGCACCGATTTTTTTCAGTAGTCTAGGTATTCGGTATTCGAACCATAATATCCAAAGAAACGGATGTCTGGTAGGTGGGCGAAGGATAATCGGTGTAATGTTGTCCGAGAAGATAAACTCCTTGTCATATTCCCTGTCGAAAATGAAAAAGAACTGGTGTTCGGGATGTTGTGTGGTTATACGCTTGAGGGTTTCGTATGTAAACCATCCGATACCTTCGAGTTTGCCTTTTAGCAGAAGTCGTGTGTTGACTGCAATTTTCATCCTACAGTAGTCCTATTTCCTTTATTTTTTCAAGGTCTTTAGGAGTGTCGATGCTTATTGTTTCGTGTTCGGTAAAAGCAACTTTTATTTTGTAACCGTTTTCAAGCCATCTTAGTTGTTCGAGGCTTTCTGCAAGTTCGAGAGGGGTTTGTTTCAGCTTTGTGAGTTCAAGAAGTATATCCTTTCGATAGCCATAAAGTCCGATGTGCTTGTAATACAAATGCTTTGTAATCCATGTGCTTTCCTTATGTCCACGAAGATATGGTATTGGAGAACGGCTGAAGTATATTGCTTCGTTGTCAGTAGAGATTACAACTTTTGGCTTGTTCGGATTAAATATGTCATCCTTGTTGTTTATTGGTTTTACCAAAGTAGCAATTTGTGTACGCTTTTTGTTGAAGCATTTTTTTATTTCGGTCAGTTGTTCTGTCTTGATGAAAGGCTCGTCTCCCTGAATGTTTATTACAACGTCAAATTCTTTACCTTCGGCTTCTTCCACTTTTAAAATGGCTTCGGCACATCGGTCGGTACCGCTCTTGTGTTTCTTCGAGGTCATTACGTATTTCCCCTTGAAACTTTCAATTTCCTTTGCTATACGGTCGTCGTCGGTAGCTACATACACGCAGTCGAATACTTTCGATGCTTGGATGTATACGTTGTGTATCATTGATTTGCCGTTAATGTTTACCAAAGGTTTTCCAGGAAACCTTGTCGATGCATACCTTGCGGGAATTATCGCTGCAATATTCATGTTGAAACTGTTTTGTTTGCAAAATTAAGTTTAATGTTATTATGCAAAAAAAAAAAATTAGTTTACTTACCAATAATTAATTGTGCATAAGTCAAAAAAAAACGGCTTCAGTTAGAAGCCGTTCTTTTTGTTATCATTTCAATTATTCAATAGTGATCTTATGAGTAGCAACTTTGTCTTCGGATATCATTCTCAAGAAATAAGTTCCTGCAGAAAGATTGAGGTCGAAGTCGTAAGAATTACCGTTTACATTGTTTTCTTCGATGATACGTCCGCTCATGTCGTAAAGAGTGTACGACTGAACGTTAAGTTCTCCAAAGTTAACGGTGAATTTACCGTTATTAGGATTCGGGTAAATTTCTACACCATTCAATTCTTCTTCTGAAGCAGAAGCAGGACCGAATTGAACTTCTATAGTGTGGTTAGCCTTTATGTTTGTGAATGTGTAAGAAACAGTTTCTCCAGCGGCTGTGTTCTTTACAATAAGGCTTCCGTCAACGATAAATTCAGTAACTTTCTTGCCTTCTTCAGGTGTCATTTTAATGGTAAGGTTAGAGTCTTTCATTACTCTGGTTGCGCCTTCTGGGGTAATAGAGCCACCCGAACCGCTAATAGAAGATGTGATTGTGTATGGGTATCTCAATGCTTCGTAGCGCATTTCCCAACCTCTTGCCTGATTTTCTCCGTCGGAAGTGAAGTGCATGTAAAGAGGTGTTCCAAGATGCCAGATAGTGTCAACAGGTTCGTTGCCATCGTAGAAAGTGTAGAGCAATGTTCCATTTGCATCTTCGCCTGCATATATCTTCAGTTCGTCTCCAGCTTCCAATTCGAAATAGTTGAAGAAGCACATTATGGTATCGGTTGCATAGTCCTTAACCTTGATGAGCCAATCGCAGTCTGTATTCTTTTTGTAGAAGTTTGCATAGCTACCGTCGTTGATAGTCCAGTGTTCTTCTTCATATACGTTGGTTTCCTGCTGCATGCAGAAAGGAGCGATATCCATGTCTGGAACAGCAATGTTGAGGACGACGCCTTGTCCGTATTTGAAATTATTGCTAGCGTCATCAATACCAGCGTGTGTGTTGAGGTTGTCAACTGAGAACCAACCATTTCCAGTGCCACCCCATCCCCAGTTCATTGAGAATGTTCTGTTACCCTGGTCGTCAATTCTGTAACCGTCGCAAACCCAAGCGTGACCAGCACCAGATGTTGGATGACCACTATATATAATAGGTCTATGCAAGTCAAGGTCTTCCATTAGGTATCTTGTCCAGATGGTATCGTTTTCGTAGTAGTGTTCGAATTCATCTTCGTTTGGATTACCGTTGTCTCTTAATTTATAGTTAACACCATTTCTGTAGCCGAAGTTGTATCTCAATGCGTCAACAGTGTATTCTGTCTGAGTTCCAGACCCGTCGTAACCATAATCCATGTTGATTGAAACACCGCAGTGAAGCATAAGGGTTGCAACTGCTGTTTTCTGTTCGTCTGTCCAGTTGAAGTACTGGTTTGGCATGTTGTCCCAGTCGTAAACAGTTTCTGCGAGATTGATGGTGTCCCATTGTCCCCAGAAGTATGAAATCTTGCCAGTACCACTCTGTGGGTAGTTCCAGTATTTCATTACCTGAGCCATTGCTGTAGCAACACATCCGGTATATGTATGACCATGGTCGCCGAGCTGGTGTGCAGGACAAAGCATGTTGTACGGGTAGCTCTGGTTCCACTTTGTAGTCAACAATGGGCCAACAGTTTTAACGTAAGCACGGTTGGACCTTTTGTTCCAAGCGGCTACATTTTCGTCTGAAACTTCAATGTTCTTTGCTTCGATGATGTCGAGCTGCTGCATATACTGGTTGAGCCAGCCTTGAGTTGCAGGAGCAACTTCGTCGAATACAAAACTTCCTTCGTCCGAGTATCCTAGGATAGGAGTACCTCTTCTGTCTGCACATACTATGACAAAACCACCGTTTTCAAAATTGAACACGTGGTAGCAGTCCTTACCAGTTTCTTCCGACTTGAGTAATTCGTATGAACTAACACGAGCATTAGCTCTGGTCGGGAATTGTGCCTTAATGTAATTCATTCCGTAGGACAATGCTTCTCTCTCAGATACAGTCTTTGAAGCTCCCTGCGCGAAGATAAATTGTGAAGCTAACAATATGGCTATCACTAAACTAAATCTTTTCATAAAGAAACAATTTGTGTTTTTAAATATTTATGCAAAAATATTACTTTTTTTTTACCTGCAATTTTTGTTGTCAAATTTTTTACAAATTTTTTGCCGAATTTATTAACAGCTATTGCAAACTTAGGTTTATAGATCGTGTAACGCTTTGAAAAACATTGCTGTATCTACTTTCCTTTATGCCTTCTTTCCAATTCTTTTTTGTAGTCGAACATTTCGTCCCTGAAGCGGGCAGCCTCAATAAAATCGAGTCTGGCCGATGCTGCTTCCATCTGACGTTCCGCATTCTTGATTGCTTTCTGGAGGGCTGTGTCGTCCATGTACATGACAACAGGGTCGGCTGCAATCTGGTGTCCGTATTCGTCGGGTATTTCGTAGTTGGTATTGCTGGCCGACAAAGCATTGGTATTAGTTGATTTTACTATCTGTTTGGGCGTTATATTGTGCTCCTGGTTGTACTTCATCTGCTTTTCGCGACGATAGTTTGTCTGGTCTATAGTGCGCTGCATCGAGCCGGTAATCTTGTCGGCGTACATTATGACTTTGCCGTTGATATTTCGGGCAGCACGTCCTGCCGTCTGTGTGAGGGAGCGTTCCGAACGCAGGAAGCCTTCCTTGTCGGCATCGATGATGGCGACAAGCGAAACTTCGGGCAGGTCGAGACCTTCGCGGAGCAGGTTTACACCGATTAGTACGTCAAACAATCCGTTGCGAAGGTCGGAAAGTATGCGCACTCGTTCCAATGTTTCCACGTCGGAGTGTATGTATTCGCAACGTATGCCGTACTTATGGAAGTATTTTGTAAGCTCCTCGGCCATTCGTTTTGTCAATGTGGTGACAAGAATCCTTTCGTCCCTTTCTGCACGCACCCTGATTTCCTCCATTAGGTCGTCAATCTGGTTTTCTGTCGGTCTGACTTCAATTACTGGGTCGAGAAGTCCGGTCGGGCGGATAATCTGTTCGACAATGATGCCGTCGCTCTTTTGCAGTTCGTAGTCGGCAGGGGTTGCGCTTACGTATATTACGCGGTCGACAAGCGATTCGAATTCGGGAAGCGTTAGCGGGCGGTTGTCGATAGCTGCAGGGAGACGGAAACCGTAGTTCACAAGGTTCTCCTTGCGCGATCTGTCGCCGCCAATCATTGCGCCAATCTGCGGAATCGTCACATGACTTTCGTCGATTACCGTTATGAAATTTTTAGGAAAGTAGTCGATGAGGCAGAATGGTCGTCCTCCTGGCTTGCGCCCGTCGAAGTAGCGCGAATAGTTCTCGATGCCGCTGCAGTACCCGAGTTCCTTTATCATTTCGAGGTCGTAGGTTACCCTTTCTTCCAGTCGTTTGGCTTCCAGATTTTTGCCTTCCTTTCGGAAGTATTCTGCCTGAATGACAAGGTCATCTTGGATTTGCTTTACTGCCGAAATGGTTTTGTCCTTTGTAGTGACGAAAATATTGGCAGGATATATGTTTGCAGTTTCTAGTTCTTCGATTTTCTCGCCAGAGTATGGTTCGAACGAATATATGTCTTCGATTTCGTCGTCCCAGAAAATGATTCGCAGTCCGATGTCGTGGTGAGCAAGGAAAATGTCAACGGTATCGCCCTTTACCCTGAACGCTCCGCGTTTGAATTCGATGTCGCTGCGGAAGTAAAGTCCGTCGACTAATTTTCTGAGCAGGTTGTCGCGTCCGATATTGTCGCCACGCGAGACTTTAATCGTATTTGCATGGAAGTCTTCTGGATTTCCGATTCCGTAGATGCACGACACCGAGCAGACAACTATTACGTCATTTCTGCCCGATAGCAATGCGCTGGTTGCACTGAGCCTAAGCTTTTCAATCTCGTCGTTTATTGCGAGGTCTTTTTCGATATATGTGTCGGTGGTGGGCAGATAGGCTTCGGGTTGGTAGTAGTCGTAATAAGATACGAAGTATTCGACTGCATTGCGGGGGAAAAATGACTTGAATTCCGAATACAATTGTGCCGCAAGGGTTTTGTTGTGGCTTAGTACGAGCACTGGGCAGCCGGCGTTCTTTATGACATTTGCTATGGTAAATGTCTTGCCGCTACCAGTAACGCCAAGTAATGTCTGGTGTTTCTGCCCGTTTAGCAAGCCGTTTGTGAGCTGCATTATTGCCTGCGGCTGGTCACCTGTGGGTCTATATTCTGATATTAGGTCGAAATCCATGTCAAGTTTTTTTTGTTAGGACACAAAATATTGTGTCTGTGCTTTGCGGTGCAAAGGTAAATGAAAAAAAACTTGTACTTACAATCATTTTTTGTTCCTTTGCAAAAAAAAATAATGAAGCATATTTATATATTAATAATAGGTATCGCTATGCTCTTGTCGTTCATGCCTGCGTATTCGCAGGAAGAAGGCGAGGGATGGTTTCGTTGCGGAACAGATTCCGTTTACGAAGAATTGGTGCGTCAAGATCCTCAAGTTGCATTAAATAGAGCAAAACTCAACGATTTTGTCCGCGAATATATCAAGCGCAATCCAAAAAGAAGTGATGATGAAGTCTATGTGATTCCTGTAGTTTTCCATGTTGTACACGAATATGGTGTAGAGAATGTATCTTATGAATATATTCAGGCTGCAATTGAACAGATGAATCGGGATTATCGAAAGATGCGTGCCGATACGGCAAGTATCAAGGAAGAATTCAAGCCTATTGCTGCCGATACCAAGATAGAGTTCCGTCTTGCGCGCAAGGATCCGAATGGGAATTGTACAATGGGTGTTACGCGAACCTATTCGTCGTCGACAAATCATGGTGATGAAGGCACCAAGTATATTGCAGGTAGCTGGGATAACTCCAAGTACTTGAATATATGGACGGTAAAGTCGATGAGTCGAAGTGGAGTGGCTGGATATTCGTATTATCCAGGTACTGCTTCTGATGAGCTGGACGGAATAATTTTGTTGTACAATTATATCGACAGGGCTTTGACGCATGAGGCAGGGCATTATTTGGGTTTGCCGCATCCGTGGGGTAGCACCAATAGTCCTGGAGAAGCCGACAATTGTGAAATTGATGATGGGATAGAGGATACTCCAAATACAATCGGTCATACAACGTGTGCTCTGAATGCTGTAACATGCGGAAGTCTTGACAATGTGCAGAACTTTATGGACTACAGCTATTGCTACCGTATGTTTACAAACGGTCAGGCTGAGGTAATGAGGGCTACGCTGAATTCCACTGCGTCGAATCGAGACAATCTGTGGACAGCAGAGAACCGCCTAGCAACAGGAACCGACGATGACCATATCGACGAGGAGTGTTCTCCAATTGCCGACTTCAATCAAAACAAAAAAATGATATGTACAGGAGGAACTGTTACATATAACGATCACACCTATAATACCACCTCCATTGATTACCGTTTGTGGAATTTTGAGGGTGGCAGTCCAAATTGGTCTAACGATGAAATGCCGGTTGTTGTGTATAATACTGGCGGTACGTTTGCAACAGAACTTCATGTGGAAAATGGAGTTGACGATAATACGTACAGGCGTGAAAAATCAATTAGAGTATACGACAAAGCCGACGGATATGGCCTGCCATACTTCGAGGGATTTGAATCTCCGACCTTCCCGCAGATTTCGGGTAATTCGGCAAACGACTTTTATGTAGAGAACTATAATCCGAACCACCCTGATGAGTGGAGCGAATATGGTTGGAATGAGGAAAGTTGGTTTCTGACGGATTATGGCTATTCAGGAAAGTGTGCTAAGATACGTAATGCATTTGCTACGGCCAAAAAAACCAAGCTGTATCTTCCAAATGTAAGGATCGACGATGATTCAGCTAGCATATATGTATCTTTCAAAGTTGCAGCAGCAAAGGATCCCGATTCGCAATTCTCGGATGTGCTGATGGTTTATGGTTCGACGACATGTGGCGATTCTCTGACCTTTTTGCATACATATTCAGGTTCGCGCCTAATTACTTCGTATCAATATGATCCACAAGTATTTTTCCCAGACGATAATGAGTGGAAAACGATAAGTTTCGAAGTAAGACCAACTAAGTTGCATGGTCAGAATTTTAGATTGGTGTTCGAGTCGACAAACGTTTCGGGAAATACTATCTATATCGATGATGTTATGATATCGAATAAGCCATTGTCGGTAGAAATGCAAAACGAATCATCGTTGTCTGTTTATCCGAACCCATTTTACGATGAGGTGCTTGTCGATGCTGAAGAGTTTGCTGGCGAGTATTCTGTTGATGTCTTCGACATTATGGGTCGTATGATTTACAGTGGAAAATATTCTGAACGACAACTGAATTTATCGAATGCCTTTGTTGGTAAGCCAAAGGGGATGTATGTCATAAAAGTTTATAACTCAGATGTTTGCAAGAGCATACGTGTTGTAAAGGAGGCATAATATGAAAAAGTTTATCGTAGCGGTTTGTTTGTTTGCTTGCGTTATTTCGCTTGCCTCGTGCGAGAAGACATGCACATGCAAGACCTATAAGGATGGAGTAATGACGGACGAAGCAGTAAGCGATATGCCTGATGGAGTAAAATCTTGTTCCGATATGGATATATATGTCGAAACAGAAAATGGAGTGGTAAGGGAAACTAAATGCGTATAATGTTTTTAAAGATATTTAAGATGAAAAAGTATTTGATTTTGTTATTTATTGCAGTAGCTACAATGTTATTTGCTTCGTGCACAAAGGAATGTACTTGCTCGATGTGGACAGATGGCAAGAATACGGATACTAATCCTGTAGTATATACCCAGGACGAAATCAGTAGGCTCAATGTGAAGAATTGTGCTGGTCTGAACGATTATTACAACGGGCTTGGACTTGGTTACGACGAAACAATAAAGTCTGGTATCAAGTGTGAATAGTATTTGAAAGACAAAAAATATGATTTATTAATTTTTTTTGTAATTTTGCGCCTCTAATTGTTAGATGTTTAATTTAAATTTAATAAGAAAATGAAGAAGGTATTAGTAATTTTGGCAGCAGCTGGTTTTTTGTTCGCAATGTCATCATGCAACAAGAATTGTACTTGCAAAACTTATGTTGATGGTCAAGTAAAATTAACAGTTGAAGATTTTGAGCCAGCTGAAGGTAAGAAATGTGCAGACTACACTACAGTTGTAGAAGTTAACGACAAGAAAAATGGTGTAGAATGCAGATAATTTCTAACTGCAAAACGACAAAAAAAGCCTCGGTTTTTCCGAGGCTTTTTTTTGTTTTTATAAAAAAATATTTTTTTTGCTTGTTTGTGTTATTTTAATGTGTACTTTTGTGCAGTTAATTTATTTGTTTAATTTAAAGTTTAATAAAATGAAGAAATTATTAGTTTTATCAGTCGTTGCTATTGCAGCTTTCACATTTTCATCATGCGGACCTAAGGACTGCAAGTGTACTGCATCATCAAAACAAATGCCAGATATCTCTGAATCTGTAACTTTTACAGGTAAGGAACTAAAGGATGCTGGTTACAAGAATTGTGGTGATCTCTATGACAAGTATGTTAAGAACTTGGAGATTGGTGATATAAAGTATGAATGCGTAGAAGAATAATTCTAACTGCTGAATAAAAAAATAAGCCGCCCAAATGGACGGCTTATTTTTTTGTTAATCCCGCTTATCAGATTCTGAAACAAAGAATGACAATAAGTGGGATTTTGGTTGTTATATTACTTCAGTTTTGCCAATGCTTCCTTCATGCGCTTAACTGCTTCGATAAGTCTGTCGTCGCTAGTAGCGTAGGAGAGACGCAAGCACTCGGGAGAACCGAACGAAATACCACCGACAGTTGCAACATGTCCCTTTTCAAGCAAGTACATTGCTAAGTCGTCGGAGGTGTTGATTTTCATACCTTCGGCTTCCTTGCCCAAGAATGCGGAAACTTCTGCGAAAATGTAGAATGCGCCCTGCGGGGTGTTGAGCTTCAGTCCTGGGATTTCCTTCAGAAGACCGAGAACTAGGTCGCGACGGCTCTTGAAAATCTTGGTCATCTTTTTGCATTCGCTGTTGCCGGCGTTGAGTGCTGCTTCTGCAGCCTTCTGAGCTATAGAGCAAGCACCAGATGTGAACTGACCCTGCAACTTGGTAACGCCCTTAGCAATCCATAGAGGAGCTGCTATGAAACCGATTCTCCAGCCTGTCATTGCATAACCCTTTGATACACCATTGATGATAACGCAACGGCGACGGATGTCGTCAAACTGTGCGATGCTTTCGTGTTCGCCTACAAAGTTGATGTGTTCGTAAATTTCATCAGAAATTACGATTACTTCTGGGTGCTTTGCAAGAACATCGGCAATAGCCTTCAGTTCTGCCTTGCTGTAGAGGCTTCCTGTCGGGTTCGACGGCGAGCAGATGATGATGGCTCTGGTCTTCGGAGTGAGAGCCTTTTCAAGTTGAGCTGCTGTCATCTTGAAATCCGATTCGATGTTGCACTTTACAACAACAGGAACACCTTCGCAGAAGCGAACCATCTCGATGTAGCTAACCCAGTATGGAGCAGGAATAATGACTTCTTCGCCTGGGTCAACAATCGAGAGCAAGGTATTCATGATTGAATGCTTTGCGCCTGTCGAAACTACAATTTGTGCAGGTTCGTAGTCAAGGTTGTTTTCGCGTTTCAATTTTGCGCAAACAGCCTTTCTTAGAGATTCGTAACCTGGAACTGGCGGGTAGTGTGAGAAGTTCTGGTCGATAGCTTCCTTTGCTGCTTCCTTGATGTAGTCGGGAGTGTTGAAGTCTGGTTCGCCGATACTGAGGTTTACAACGTCAATGCCTTGAGCCTGAAGTTCGCGGCTCTTTGCAGTCATTGCCAAAGTGGCTGATACTGCCATCTTTTCCAATCTATTTGATACTCTTTCCATTGTGTTAGAATTAAAAAAAATTGTCTGCGAAGATAACTATTTTAAATTAAATTTCGTAATATTGCATAACATAAAAAAGATGTTTTATAAAATGATTTCACAGATTCTCATCGTAACCATTCCGACAGTTGTAGTAGCTGTCACAGCAATATTGGTAGTCAGGCAAATGCTGAAAAAAGATTTGGAAGCCAAGAAGATACAAATAATTCTCGAGAACCAGAAAACAATAACACCCTTGCGCCTGCAGGCATACGAGAGGATAATACTTTTCCTTGAACGCATATCGCCAAACAGTGTGATAATTCGTCTCCAGACTCCAAATATGACGGTTCAGGAACTTCACAAGCAGATGCTAATTACGATAAGGGCCGAATTTGAGCACAATCTGTCGCAGCAGTTGTATGTTTCTTCCGAAGCATGGGAAGCTACCCGCAATGCCAAGGAAAGGACAATTCAGTTGCTGAATATGAGCCTCCATTGTCTGAATTCGATGGATAATGCTATGGTTTTCAGTCAGGCAGTATTCGAAAAACTTATCGAGATGGAGAAGTCGCCAACTCAGGAAGCTATCGAAATGCTGAAGAAAGAGGTTAGGAATTTATTCTGATTCCTGGTTTGATGTGCAAAAAGGAAAGCCGACGGTTGATGTGATATCCGATGACGATACGATCAAGATTGACTCTGCGCGATGGGCTAAGTATGCAGCCCTGCAAGACGAACCGTATCTCGCAACTCAGTTCGAAGAACGTTTGCTGAAGCACACCATTGAACTTGCGGCTACGTTTAGATTCCCCAAGAATGTACTGAAGGTCGGAGGTGTATGGACGTACCGTACGGATTTGTCCAAGTTCAATCAGGATGACCTGTTGGATGGTTTTGATTTCTCTGATGAAACTTATGGGATCCTTGGATATTATTTCCACGGTGGCGATTACTTTGATGCCCGCTATCCGATTTCCTTGACGACAACGCTTGACCGTGTGCGCAATACGGTTTCTGTGACGCCGAGATTCCGAATTTATAATCGCAATGAAATGAGCGAATTTGAATGGAATCTCATGGACAATGCAACGATTAAGTTGAAGCCTGGTTTTCTTGACTTGATGTTGCATGGTAGCATCCGTCAGAACTTCATGAGTCGTGAAGAAAATGGTCAAGATGTGGACGAAATGGAAATGGATTTGGATCTCTCGGCGGGAGCAAAATTCCAGTTGACCGAAAAGCTTAGCACGGAATGCACGCTTGGTGCTTTCTTTAACTATCGTCCGGATAATGCTTCTGAAGATTACAGAGACATTTACGGCAGTGTTTCCGTCAATTACGATTTCTAGTTATGCATATCGGTTGTCATTTGTCCTCTTCGGGTGGCTTCTTGGCGATGGGCGAGACCGCCCTTTCCATTGGTGCCGATACATTCCAGTTCTTTACGCGTAATCCGCGTGGCGGTACCGCAAAGCCTTTTGACAAGGCCGATGCCGAAGCTTTGAATACGTTTATGGATGCGCATGACTTTGCCCCGATTTTGGCTCATGCGCCTTACACGCTCAATGCTTGTGCTGCGGATCCGTCGTTGAGGCAATATGCACAGGACGTGATGAAAGATGACTTGTTCCGCATGGACCATTTCCCTCGTGCGATGTATAACTTTCATCCGGGCAGTCACGTAAAGCAAGGTGTTGAGGTCGGAATTGAACTCATTGCGCAGCATCTGAACTGCATTTTGCATAAGGATCTCAAGACGAAGGTGCTGTTGGAGACGATGGCGGGGAAGGGTAGCGAAGTTGGCCGTACTTTTGAGGAATTGCGTGCGATTATAGACCGCGTAGAACTCGCTGAAAAGCTTGGCGTCTGCTTGGATACATGCCACGTTTTCGATGGCGGTTACGATATCGTGAATCACCTGGATGATGTGCTTGAAGAATTTGACAAGGTGATAGGGCTGAAGCGCTTATGCGCGATTCACTTGAACGACAGCAAGAATCCGATGGGTAGCCATAAGGACCGTCATGAAGTCATTGGTGGCGGAAATATCGGGCTTGAAGCGCTTGTGAATGTCGTGAATCATCCGGCGTTGAAGGGGCTTCCGTTCTATTTGGAGACTCCGAACGAGCTGCCTGGCTATGCCGCAGAAATCGCTTTGATGCGTAGCCGGGAACGCTAATAATGGTTCAACGTCTATCGCAAAAAAAAGAAAATTTTTAGCCTTAATGCCTTGACAAAAGAATAAAAAACATCTATATTTGGACCCGTCGATGCTTCATAGCTCAGTTGGTAGAGCCCGCGACTGTTAATCG
>CADARW010000037.1 GCA_902790405.1 uncultured Bacteroidia bacterium | reverse complement strand
CCGATGCAGGTACGGCTACGGCACCTATCTTGTCGGCAAGTTTGACGAGTTTTGTTCGCTTGTCGAGTTTTGCGGTGTCCTTTACGGCCAGAACTAGAATTGTTGACTGTAGCGGGGCATCGAGGTAGACTTCGAAGTCGGTCAGAGGCTTCAGGTTCTGTGCTTCCTTGACTATTACGACCTGGTAGTTCGACATCATCGGGAAACGCCGTGCAGCCTGTATGACGCTTTTAACATCGGTGTCCTTGCCGTACATCACAATCTGGTTGAAAGATTTCTCTGCATCGGTAAGCACATTTTCGGCAATATAGTCGGTGATTTTATCGATAAAGTACGATTCTTCGCCATATAAAAGATATATTGGCTTGTAAATCTTGTTCTTTAAGTCGTTTAGAATCTGGTCGTATGTCATACCGAAAAAATTTATGTGCAAAGGTAAGAAAAATTCAATGATTTAAAGATTTTATGATTCAATTGATTTCTATGTTTCGGGATTAAGTTGAGTCGTGGCGCGCCGCGACCGTAGAATGTTTCTGTTTAACTTCGTTGAGGGCTTCGCCGTTCTGTGCCTGTGGTGTTTGAATGCCTTCGGCGTTTATCGCTGCGCTGTTTCAATGGCTGACGCCGTTTCAGGGGCTAAAGCCCGTTTCTTTGGCTTCGCCGTTTGAGTGGCATTATCTGTCTCCTGTCCCGTTAGGGACGATGCTTCGGTAGGATAAAATCCGACCGAAACAGGCGTGCCGTTAGGTACGCAGCTAGTCAACAGTTATGCAGTATCGAGACAGATATTCCAAGCATAGCGTTTGAGCGGCTTCGCAGTTTCCCCAGGGTGGATAAAAAGGCTTGAAGTCTGTTAGCCTGTTAGCCTTCTAGCCCCTTTTTATAAACATGTTGAAAACTATATTGTTTTTTTCGTCATAGGTTGTGATATATGTCTTAAATTTGCACTGATGAAAGAAAAGTTCAAGAAAATATTCGGAAAGGTGAAGGATTTTTCCTCTAAGTATATGGGATGGGTTGTTGCAATTCTATTCCTTGTATGGATAACGTTTTTCGACGATTTCAACCTGATTGACAGGTTCGAGAAGATGAACAAACTTCACGAGCTGCGCGAAAACGAAAAGTACTACGAGAAGGAAAATCTTGAGAACAGCACCCGTCTCGACGAGCTTATGTCGGGGAAGGAAGAACTCGAGAAGTTTGCTCGTGAGCAGTACTACATGAAGGAAGCCGATGAGGATATATTTCTTGTGATATTGGAGGAGTAGTAGAAGATTCAAGAATTTGAAAATTCAAAGATTCAAAAAAATGTGGCGTCGTGGCGCGCCGCGACGCCACCACAGATTTTTCATTGTAAATTATGTTTTTTTACCCCGATAATTTTGAGTCAAAGATAGGTTTCGATAAAATCCGCAATCTGATAAAGTCGGAATGCATTGCTGCGCCTGCAAAAAGTCTTGTGGATGACATTGCTTTTTCGACCGACATCGGATATATCCGCAAGTCGTTGGCTCTAGTCGATGAGATGATGAGCATCTGCATGCTTAAGGACAACTATCCTGCCAACAATTACCCAGACGTTTCGCAGGCGGCTTCGCGTATGCGTGTGGAGGGGACAAGCATTCAGCTTTTCGAACTGGTTGACATTCGCACTGTTCTAGAAAACAGCCGTGCTCTGCGTGCATTTTTCCGCACCGACGACAAAAACGAATTCCCAAACCTCAAGAAAATTGTCGATTCGATAAATTTCCCAACCTATCTCTACGACCGCATTCAGTCGGTGCTTACGAAAAATGGCGAAATTAAGGATACCGCATCGCCCGAACTGCGCGAAATACGCTCGTCGCTCATTTCTACGCAGGAGTCGGTGTCGCGGAAACTGAACACCATACTCACTTCGTTCCGCGAGCAGGGCTGGGTAAGCAAGGACTTGTCGGCAACTATGGTAAACGGTCGTCTGGTGCTGCCTATCGAAACCACCTACAAGCGTAAGGTTCAGGGCTTTGTACACGATGAGTCGGCAAGTGGAAAGACTTCCTACATCGAGCCGCAGGAGGTGCTTGAGATGAACAATCGCATCCGCGAACTGGAACTTTCCGAAGCACGTGAAATACAAAAGATACTATACGAACTTACCTGCGAGTTCCGACCATACGCCGACGACCTGAAGAACATCTCGCAGGTGCTTGCTGAACTCGACTTCATCCGTGCAAAGGCAAAGTTTGCAATTTCTATCGAAGCCATAATCCCATCGGTACACGACGAGCCTTGTCTCGATATCGTTCGAGGCAAGCATCCACTTCTGTATCTGACACTTAAAAAGGAAAACCGTGAAATTGTCCCCACGACTTTCCGCCTCGATTCCGAAAACCGTATCCTGCTGATTTCGGGTCCAAATGCTGGTGGTAAGAGCGTTTGCCTCAAGACGGCGGCAATTCTTGCCTATATGTTGCAGTGCGGACTGCCAGTGCCTGTTGGAGGGGCTTCTTCGTTTGGTATTTTCTCCGAAATAATGCTCGATATAGGCGATGAACAATCCATTGAAAATGACTTGAGTACATATAGTTCCCACCTTGTCAATATGAAGTATTTCCTGAAGAATACAGGTCCCGATTCGCTTATTTTTATCGACGAGTTCGGTGCAGGAACCGACCCGATAATAGGTGGAACAATCGCCGAGGCTATTCTTGAGCAACTGAATGCCACCAAGACTTTCGGCATGATAACTACGCACTACACCAATCTGAAGGTCTTTGCTGCCGAAGCCGAGGGAATCATCAACGGTGCCATGCTTATCGACCATACGAATATGCAGCCGACCTTTATCCTCGAAGTAGGAATCCCCGGTTCGTCGTATGCAGTAGAAATTGCACGTAGGATTGGTCTGCCCGAGGCAATTATAAATAAGGTGGTCGAGAAGACTGGCACCCAGCAGATGAACATCGACCGTTTTTTGCGCGAACTTATGCGCGACAAACGCTATTGGGAGCGTAAGCGCAAGCAGGTGAACGAGCAGAGCAAACGTGTCGACGAGACTCTGAAGAAAAACCTTGAGGAGCTGGAAATTATAAAGACCAAGCGCAAGCAGATAATCGAGAGTGCACGATCAGAAGCCGAGCAACTTTTGAGCGGTGTGAACAAGCAGATTGAGAACACCATTTCGGAAATCAAGCGCAGCAATGCCGACAAGGAAAAGGTTAAGGAAGTGCGCGAGGAGGTTCGTCAGTTCAAGGAAGATTTTGAAAAGTCGAAGGATGTTGACGAGAACGAATTTGCACGCAAGTACGAATATGTGAAGCGCAAGGTCGAGGAGCGTGAAGCCCGCAAGAAAGCCCGTGAGGAAGCCAAGAAACTGGAGATTATTCCTGTCGATGAAGACAAGATAAATATTGGCAGCAAGGTGCGTCTGGCAGGGCAGGAGGCGATAGGGGAGGTCACCGGGCTTGGCGAAAAGACTGCTGTTGTTTGCTTCGGTAGCCTATATATGTCGGTTGCTTTGGACAAGTTGCAGAAGGTTCCACAGGAAGAATATGCAAACCAGCGTAAGCAGTCGTCGGCTTCGGCATTGTATAGCGAAAAGGCGTTGAATTTCAAGCCGTACATTGATGTGCGTGGCGACCGTACCGATGAGGCTTTGCGCAAAATAGAGGAGCTTGTGGATGCGGCCGTTATGCTCAGTCATCACGAACTGAAAATTCTGCACGGACGTGGCAATGGCATTTTGCGCCAGAACATTCGCCAATACCTAAAGACCGTTCCGCAGGTGAAGTCGATAAACGACGAGGACATAAGGTTTGGTGGAGATGGAATAACGGTTGTAAAATTGTAGCGGCGCAATGATTTGCGCCGAATGCAATGATTTGCGCCGAATGCAGAGATTTGTGCATAGCAGCATTGCATCGATTAAGACGCAAAATTTTGTGACCATGTAATAAAAAAAGTCCGACATTTCTGCCGGACTTTTTCGTTTATAAATCAATCGATTATTCTTCTTCGAGCTGGTTGCACTTGCAGTCGAGGTTACGGTCGCCGTAGGCGTTGTCAATCTTTGCAACGTAAGGCCAGAACTTGTTTTCCTTGATCCAAGGTAGCGGGAAAGCTGCCTTTTCACGCGGATAGCAGTGGTTCCACTCGCTTGCAGTACATTCGAACTGGGTGTGAGGCGCATTTACAAGAGGATTGTCCTCGCGGGTGTACTTGCCAGCCTTGATGTCCTCGCATTCAGCCTTAATAACCTTCATTGTCTCGATGAAGCGGTCGAGTTCCTGCTTGCTTTCGCTCTCGGTAGGTTCAACCATAAGGGTTTCGTGTACTGGGAACGACAATGTAGGAGCGTGGAATCCGAAGTCCATCAGACGGTGTGCGATGTCGGCAGCTTCAACGCCATATTCAGCGCGGAACTTCTGAACATCGAGAATCATTTCGTGTGCGCAACGGCCAGTTTCGCCAGTGTAGAGAACATTGAAAGTATCCTTCAGTTCGCTTGCAATGTAGTTTGCGTTGAGGATAGCAATCTTAGTAGCTTCCTTCAAACCGCGTTCGCCCATCATCTTGATGTAAGCGTAGGTAATCGGGAGAATCATTGCGCTGCCGAACGGAGCCGAAGTGATAGCGCGGATGCCCTTCTTGCCACCGGTCTTGATTACGCTGTGGGTAGGAAGAAAATCAACGAGCTTCTTGCATACGGATACGGTTCCGATACCAGGACCGCCACCACCGTGAGGGCTAGCAAAGGTCTTGTGGAGGTTGAGGTGGCAAACGTCTGCTCCGATAGTTCCCGGGTTGGTGAGTGCTACCTGTGCGTTCATATTTGCACCGTCCATATATACGAGACCGCCGTTGTCGTGGATTATCTTAACGATGTCAAGAATCTTGTTCTCGAATACACCGTGGGTCGAAGGATAGGTAATCATCATTGCTGCAAGGTTGTCCTTGTTGG
Organism: uncultured Bacteroidia bacterium; assembly: GCA_902790405.1. Taxonomy (GTDB): domain Bacteria; phylum Bacteroidota; class Bacteroidia; order Bacteroidales; family ML635J-15; genus Bact-19. The sequence continues at coordinate 17,251 of CADARW010000037.1, read as the reverse complement.
CAACTGCCTTTTCCTTCAAGTCCTTAACGTCGATGTTACCGTGTTCGTCGCAGTTGACAAGAACAAGCTTGAAACCTGCCATTGCCATACTTGCAGGGTTGGTTCCGTGTGCCGATGTCGGGATAATGCAGACATTCCTGTGAGCTTCCTTTCTTGAGTGGTGGTAAGCACGGATAATCATAAGGCCTGTATGTTCGCCAGTTGCACCCGAATTTGGCTGCAAGGTTGTTGCTGCAAAGCCAGTGATTGTCGAAAGGTCCTTCGAAATGTCTTCGATGAGTTCGTAGTAGCCGAGAGCCTGGTTCTTTGGAACGAACGGGTGGATGTTTGCAAATTCGGGCCAGCTGAGCGGCAACATCGAAGTTGCTGGGTTGAGCTTCATTGTGCACGAACCGAGCGAAATCATCGACTGGGTGAGAGAAATGTCACGACGTTCGAGTTTCTTGATGTAACGCATCATTTCGGTTTCGCTGTGGTAGCTGTTGAATACCTTCTGGTTGAAAATGCTGTCGGTTCTTGCAAACTTTGCATCCATATTTACCATCGGAACATCTTCAACTTTCTTTGCCTTCTTGCCTGCTGCAAGAGCAAAGATTTCGAGGATGTTGTTTACATCGGCAACCGAAATAAGTTCGTCGGTGCTGAAGCCAACGGTCTTTTCGTCGATGTAGTGGAAGTTAATCTTGCGCTGCAAAGCGAGCTTTTCGATAGCCTTCTTGTCTGCGCCGTTAACGATAACTGTATCGAATATGTTTGTATGTTCAATCTTGTAGCCGAGCTTCTTGATTTCGGCAGCGAGGAATTTTGCTGATGAGTAGATGTTGTTAGCAATTCTTCTCATTCCCTCTGGTCCGTGATATACAACGTAGAAACCAGCCATCATTGCGAGCAGAGCCTGAGCGGTGCAGATGTTTGATGTAGCATCTTCGCGCTTGATGTGCTGTTCGCGGGTCTGCAATGCGAGACGGAGAGCCTTGCGTCCGAACTTATCAACGCTGACACCGATGATACGTCCCGGCATTTTGCGTTTATACTTGTCGGAAGTAGCCATGAAAGCTGCGTGCGGTCCGCCGAATCCCATCGGAAGTCCGAAACGCTGAGTGTTACCAACAACGATGTCGGCACCCCACGATGCCGGTGACTTGAGCAGTACGAGAGCCATAGTATCTACAACTGCAGTTACAAGCATTTCGTTTTCGTGTGCAGTTTCGGTGAACTTCGAGTAGTCGCGGATTTCGCCGCTTGCGCTCGGGTACTGGAGGATTGCTCCTATGTATTTCTTCGAGAGTTTTACTTTCTTGAAGTCGCCAACTTCTACCTCGATTCCCAGTGGTTCGGTACGCATAAGGATAACATCGAGAGTCTGCGGGAAGATGTCCTTGTCAACGAAAACTACGTTGCGACCTTCCTTTGCTGCCTGACGCGAACGGCATTCGAACATCATTCTTGCTGCTTCGGCTGCTGCTGTACCTTCGTCGAGGAGCGAGCAGTTAGCAAGTTCCATTCCTGTGAGTTCGGTGATTACGGTCTGGAAGTTAAGGAGAGCTTCGAGACGGCCCTGCGAAATTTCAGCCTGATACGGAGTGTACGAAGTGTACCAGCTTGGATTTTCGAACACATTGCGAAGGATTACCGACGGAACGGCAGTGCCGTAGTAACCCATACCGATAAGCGAGCGGTAGATCTTGTTCTTAGCGGCCATAGCCTTCAGTTTTACAAGGAACTCGTCTTCGGTGAGCGGTTCGTCGAGCTTAAGGTTTTCTTTCAGTCTGATTTTGGTCGGGATGACCTGATCAATGAATTTGTCGAGTGATTTTGCTCCGATTTTCTTGAGCATTTCAGCGTATTCGCTTTCCCTCGGACCCACGTGGCGGGTGTAGAAATCTTCTCTAATCATTGTATTTCTATATTAGTGTTTGCGTTAAAAAATTTTGCGTAAAATTATAAATATTTTGGGTACGCATTTAGATTTGTTTGTGTTTTTTTTTAACGATGTTTTTTGCGGATTACAAATCCTTATATTCGAGCCTTCGGGATTACAAATCCCGAAGGACATATTGTTCAGGCGGATTTGTAATCTGCCTGAGTTGAGTATGAGCATTTGTAATGCTAGTATCGTTGCAAATTCTGAAGTGCGAAACAAAAAAAGGCTCACCATTTGGCGAGCCTTCTATGATTTGGATTAGTTTTATTATTGCTTGATAAGCTGTTTTACAACGATGTTGGAATCGGCAGTTGCTATGCGTATGCTGTAAACACCCTTAGCCCACGACGAAGCATCGATGCTGGTCGAGTTGGCATTGACATCAATTTTTTCTACCAGCTGTCCTACCATGTTGAATACTTCTACGGTTGTCATTTCGCTACATTCAATCATGAAGCTTCCGTTTGTCGGGTTCGGGTAGAGGTTGACAGAAATTTCATTTTCATCGATGCCAACCATGGCAGTTACGCAGCTTTGTGCCGACATCGATTCGCTGTTGTCGCTGCAAACGGCGCGGATGCTGAAGCAGTGCTGTCCAGCGTTAAGGTTGTTGGCTGTGTATGTTCCATCTGTAATGTTCGATGCAACGAGAACACCGTTGTCGTATAGGTTAACTGCGGCAACTCCAGAGATAACGTTTCCGCTGATTGTGATGTCGTCGACACAGAATATATACTGGTCGTTTGATACACAATGTATAGCAACATATTTTGCGTTTGCAGGAACTATATATGAATACAATGTCCACGATGTTGTAGTTGTAATAGCAGAGTTGGTAAGATTTGTAAAGTCGTTTGCCGAATTTCCAGTTGTGGAATATGCAGCATAAAATTGTTCTGTGCTATATGATGATGAATAAGAACGAGCGTAGAACGAGAAAGTGAAATTTTCAGAATAGTTTAGTTCTGGACTGATAATCCAATCGTTGTTCTGAACGGATCCGCCGCCCCAACCGCTTGAGCGTGCAAACGCGTCGCCCAGATATTTGTCGCCAGAGTGTGCAGTTACGATGCTGGAGCCAGTCATCTGTTCGTCATCAAGTACAATGAATGCCATTGGCGAACCGCCATTAGTGTAGCTTACACCATTAAATGTTCCTGTATTGGCTCCGTCTCCATCGATGTAAGTCCATCCGACTGTTCCTGCCGAATTTATTGTTCCGTATGTATGATCTTCAAAGTCGTCGCTGATTGTCACTGTGGTAATCGTTTGGGTATCCCATGTGATGGTTGCCGATGAACCGTTGAGTGCGACATCAAGTCCGGTTGGTGCATCACAGGCAGGACCAGCAATAGTAATGTTCATTGTTTTGTTCCATGTGTACGAGCCGTTGGTTATTGTTGCGTTGATGGTTGCAACGTGTCCGTCGGGAGTATTCTCGGCAACCGAGAAATTGAATGCGTTGCTCGATGCTGTGCCACCCTGTGCAGCCATTGTGCCGAAAGAGGCGTTTGTGGTATTTAGGGTGAGATACTGGTCGGTGGTTGCGAGGCTGACGTTAGTTGTGCCCGTTGTTGCAACGCCACCCATGTTGATGAGTGTCATCGAGAGGTCGTGTGTTGTTCCGAAGCTTACGTTCTGTGGTGAGTAGCTTTGTATCGTTACGTATGGTTCGTTTGCCGAATTTACTGGAATTGTCTGGTAGATGGTAGTTGTGTTGTATGCGGTGACAACGAGCAATGCCTCGCCAATCGAGAAATCGTTGGAGATGGAGACTTGTCCGTTTGCATCGGTATAGCCTTTGTAGTATGAACCGTTTTGCGAGATACAAACTAGAGCGTTTGCGACAGGAGTAGAGCCAGTTGTAATGGTTGTTGTGTATGGGACGCCTACAATCATTTCGTTGTTCGACGAGGTGATGGCTATAGGTGTCTTGCTTCGGAACATAGTTGACGGGTCACCAAAGATTGTCCATGTATCTGCCATGCCTGCACCGTCGTTGTATGAGCCTGTATGGTCTTGTATCATACGGAAATACCCATTAAAAGTGATGCCACCAATAGTTCTCTTAATGTTGCCGTTTAGCGATTCGGTAATTATGTCAACCATTTCGTCTTGTGCTGTCATTGGGGGAGTCCAGTCTTGGTTAATAGTAGATCCGAGGAATGCCAGCGCACCAGTGGGATTGCCATTCTTGCTTGCACGAAGCCAAGCCTCTGCAAAGCAAGTATTTCCGTTAAAGTCACCATTAATACAAGCGACACTTATTATAAATGGGAGTTTGTTGGCATTTGTAAGAGCGTTTACATGAGTGTTTGTGTATCCTGTGCTTGCCCATTCCTGTGTGTCGCCATGACCTATATAGCAAGCAAGTCCAACACCATTGTTGAAGGCAGTGGAACTTGCAGAAACATCGGATAAGGTGCCGTATGATGATGTTTGATTAACACGTGTTACTGTATAACCATAGTTTTCGAGGTCGGTCTGTATGAACCCCATGTGTTGCATATCGCTTTCGGCTCCATTGCCTTGGTTATGACCCTGTCCTTCGCCTTCGTTTGATGCACTTCCGTAGGCTTTCGAAAGCCAAGTAGCATCTGTGGTGAGTTCTTTTTCGTAATTTATAACTTTACGAACCATATTTTGTATATGGGCGACCGATTCACCGGAGAATCTTCCAATGAAAACATCTGCATAATGATCATTACCAACAAGATAAGCGTATTTGTTGTCGGAGTTAGCAGAACTTGTTCCGCTGGTTGGTACATCGGCAGCATCGCCAACTAGAAGGATGTATGCAAGGTCGCTATGGTTGTTGAAGTAATTGGTAATGTATGATTGTACATTGCTTGCTGTAGAACCAATAGAACTCATAAGTGTCATTTCGACATCGATGCCCTTTTCACGTTTCCAGTTTACGAAGTCGGTCATTGCCGATTGATAGGTGTCCTTGCATATGATGAGCATTCTGCCGGGATGTCCGTCCTGAAGTTGGGTGTAGCGAGTTTTGCTGCCGTAATTGATGAATAGTCTACGATATATATTTTCGAACTCGTCAATTTTTTCGTAAGAAGCAAAAATCTCATTTTCGCTTGGCTCTTGGGTGAATCTTACTTTTACTATTATTTCTGTGTATATTTTCAGTTGCTTCTGTACTGGGTTATATTGAAACGGGAAGAACTGAACCGTGGTTCCTCGTACGTCTCTTATGCAGAAAGCTTCGCTGTTTTGCGTGTTGTTTTCGGGGACAAATGCATCAATATTATAGCATTCTCCGTATTCGTAAGGAACGGTTGCCGGGTCAATATTACGCTTGATAGCACCTTTTGACGGAGCTATGTTTATGTTATCAACTGTAATATAGTTGGCGTCAACAATTTCGACTACGGCCTTGCCTTTCGACGGGATGCGCACCGAAGTTGTAAAGTACGGAATATTAGGCATGCCTTTTGCCATGTCGTTTATGCCGTTGGGTGAACCAACAGTAACTTCCGTGCCATTTGGAGTAGCCACTTCGGTAAGTTCATAAGCATTAAGCGATAGTTTTAAGGAGATACCTTCGCTGTTTTCGTTTATGATTTCTATGTGTGAATTTGATGGTTTGCTCTGATCTATAATTCTATATTCGGATTGCGCATTTGAATTCACGAATATGAGGAGCAATGCTGTTAAAATAAAAAATGCATTCTTCATCTTTTTTTTTATTTCTTGTTAGACAATTAATATATATGCAACTTGCAAAGATAGTAAAAAAAATGAAACGGAATGTTTTGCCTTAATTTTTGTTCGATTTTTCTATCGCCTTGGCCTTATTGCATAGATATCCTAATTTGTAGATGTTGAAAAGCAATAGTTTGGGATGTTTTGATTTTGTGAGATGCTTTTTGAGTATGTGTTTGAAAATGCGGAAGTTAAGATTAGATATCCATGCGATTTTCAGTTTTTTGAGCTTGTTGTATGTCCTATATACGCGTATGCTGTCGAGGAATTTCGGACTGATATTTTCGAGGTGGCTTATTGTGATTAGATTCTCGATTCCTGCTTTTGTCTTTGCAAGAAAAATTTCGTTCGATTCGATTCCGAGATGTATCACGGGGTTGTCGATGTGGTGGATTTTGATGCCGTTTTGTTGCAGGTCAAATCCGAAAAGGCTGTCCTCATGACCGTATTTTTTCAGTGCCTCGCAGAAGCGTATTTTTTCAAAAATCTTCTTCGAAATCATCATGTTGTTGGTGGTGAAGGCGGAGTAGGGGGCTTGGTTGCGAATTGCGGCTGGAGTTTTCTCGACTTTTGTTCCGAAAGTGTAGCGAAGCGATATTTCGGGAGAGTATTGTGTTTCGTTGTAGGTCGTTCCGCCGCAAACTACGTCGTGGTCGATGTTGTCGAGGTACCGTTTTATGTACAGGTTGTCGGGAATAGCTGAGTCGCAGTCGATGAAAATGATTTTTTCTCCTTTTGCCATGTCGGCCAGGCGGTTGCGCGTGATGCTCCGTCCGAAATTTTCCTTTGAGACTATATGTTTTGCACCAAATATATTATCTATGGACTTGTTTAGTGCAACAAATTTCTCGTCGGAACCGTCTTCGAGAACAATGATTTCGAAATCAACATTTGCATTGCTGCATTGCTGCGACAGGTCGGAGACTAGCTTTTCGACATTATAGTTATATGTAGGAATGCAGATGCTTATCATCGCATTGAGTCGGTTTCGAGATCCTCTTCTTCGAATTTCTGGATGTCAATCATGAGTTGCTCCACCTGCACGTTTACGGCTTCGATTTCCGACGAAACATCCTCTGTCCAGGTCGTGTCAGTTTCGTGACCTGAGTACAACTTGTCGCGTTTGTGCTTTATGGCATCGATTTTCTTTCGGTTGTCCTTTTCCCATTTGTCGAATTCCTCGGGGCAGGTGGAATACATCGATTCGACGGCCAGGTCGAACGAAATGAATAGGTCGTCAAAGTGTTCCAGATCCGATTTCGCCTTGGCGTCGTTTTCTTTGAAGGCTTTGTCGGCAGTGGCATAGAATACCGATGCTATTTCGTTGCCTGCGGCAATGGCTTCCTGGCAGTTGCCGAATTCCATAGTGGCGTACTTTTCTGCCAGTTCGCCGTAGTCCGATTCGTAATCGTTGAGTTCGATAGTGCTTTTTTTGCCGCTATCCTTGTCGCACGACGTCAGCGCAACGGCCATCAGTATGGTAATAATATATGGTATTGCCCTATTCATTGGCACCTATTCTCTGCATGAACTGTTCGTAGGTAAGCGTGTCGCGGTTGAAAATGATGTCGCCGTTTTCGAGTTCCTTAATTGTGTCGTTGCCGATGACAAACGAGCTGTCGGGGAGCATTTGAGGTGCTTCTGGTTCATCGCTGGCGTATTCTTCGCCCATCATTTCCTCCATCATCGGACGCAAGGTTTCCATGCGGTCGACAAGCGACTCGTCGTACTTGTCGTCGATTTCGTCCCAGAATTCCTTGCTGCTGAAGTCGAGTTTGTCGTTGAAGTCCTTAATCAGTCCGTTTTCAAACTCCTCGAGGCGCTTCAGGTCGTAGTCGCCAGTTTCCTTGCCTTGGTTGTAAACATCTTCGATGACGTCGAAGTACAGCATCATGATGTCCCTGTATATCGACTGTACGTTTATCTTGTCAATTTCCTTTGATATCTTTTCTTCGCGAGCTTCGAAGTCGTCCTTTGCAGGCTGGCACGAAAAAGTTGCAACCATCAATGATGCAAATGCTAATGTTCTGAATACGTTTTTCATTTCTGTCTTTAAATTTTCTGCAAACATAGGTAAAATTTTTAAAATCTTTAGTCAAACATTTGCTAAATGTTGACAATGGATGTTTAATATTGGGATAGAAGGCTAACAGGCTAACAGTCTTGCAGTCCAGCAGGCTAGCAGACTTCAAGCCTTTTTATCCACTCCGGGGAAACGGCGAAGCCGCTCAAACGCTATGCTTGGAATATCTGTCTCGATACTGCAAACTGTTGACTAGCTGCGTACCTGACGGCACGCCGCCTCCTTCGGTCGGATTTTATCCTACCGAAGCATTGTCCCTAACGGGACAGGAGACAGATAATGCCACTCAAACGGCGTAGCCATAGAACGGCAAAGCCGCAGAAACCTTCAAACGCCGCAGGCATAGAAACGGCGCCAGCCCAACAAACTTTAAATTAGGTCGAAAAACTTTTCTCCGACTGAAAGATTAGTTGTAAATTTGTGCAGTTTTTTTAGATAGTATTTCGAAATGGCAAAATATTCGTACACAGAGAAAAAGGATACCCGTTCGGGTTTCGGTGCTGGCTTGTTGGAAGCCGGTAGACAGAATGATAAGGTTGTTGCATTGTGTGCCGACCTTACAGGTTCGTTGAAAATGGGCGATTTCCAGAAGGAATTCCCGCAGCGTTTCTTTCAGGCTGGTATAGCCGAGGCTAACATGATTGGCGTTTCGGCAGGTTTGACAATCGGCGGTATGATTCCGTTCTGCGGAACTTTTGCTGGTTTTGCAACAGGTCGCGTTTACGACCAGATACGTCAGAGCGTGGCTTATTCCAACAAGAATGTGAAGATTTGTGCTTCGCACGCTGGTATAACCCTTGGCGAAGACGGTGCTACTCACCAGATTCTTGAGGACATAGGTCTTATGAAGATGCTCCCGAATATGACGGTTATCTGCCCATGCGACTATAACCAGACCAAGGCCGCTACAATAGCCGCTGCAAAGTACGATGGTCCTGTTTATCTGCGTTTCGGACGTCCATCGGTTCCAAATTTCACCGATCCCGACCAGGTTTTCGAAATCGGTAAGGCACAGCAGTTGTACGAAGGTTCGGACGTTACAATCTTGGCATGCGGACACCTTGTATGGGAAGCTATTACAGCTGCCGAGTCTCTTCTCGCCGAAGGCATTAAGGCCGACGTTTACAATATCCATACAATCAAGCCGTTCGATGCAGAGACAGTTTTGAAGTCGGTTGCAAAGACCAGGGCAATTGTAACAGCCGAAGAGCATGAGCTCAATGGCGGATTGTTCGACACCGTAGCTCAGGTAATGGCTATGAATAATCCTGTTCCGATGGAAGCTGTCGCTGTTCGCGATTCGTTTGGCGAAAGCGGAACTCCTGCCGAACTGATGAAGAAGTACGGTCTCGATGCCGATAATATTGTTAAGGCTGTTAAGAAAGTCATTTCGCGTAAGTAGCCGATGCCGGAAAAACTTAGCGAAGCGGAATTTGTAGAGAGGCTTGCGAACCAAGAAACAAGGGACGAGGCCTTTCGCCAGTTCTTTAAGGTTTATTCTACACGATTGTATGTGAACATAAGGCGATTGGTCGCGAATCATGAGGATGCAAACGATATTTTGCAGGAAACTTTCATGAAGGCGTACCAAGGTATTCCGAGCTTCCGCGGTGAATCGTCGCTTTTTACATGGTTGTTCCGTATTGCAGTTAACCAGACGCTCACCTTTATGACCAAGCATAACCAAGAGGTCTCGTTGGTTGTTTCTCCGAGCGAGGAATCGGGTGTGGAGAATATGCAGTCGGAGGAATATTTCGATGGCGAGGAGTTGCAGCATAAGTTGGAAAAGGCGATCACATCATTGCCGGCAAAGCAGCGCATAGTCTTCAATATGAAGTATTTCGACAATATGAAATACGAGGAGATGTCCGAACTTCTCGATACTTCGGTTGGTGCGCTCAAGGCTTCGTATCACCATGCAGTGGTAAAGCTGAAGCAAATGCTGGATGCCGAGTGAAGAGTATTTTAGAAAAATTGATGTTTGGTATATATTAATAGGTGTCCACTCCGGTGGACATTTTTTTTGAGGGCGGTGGATGATGGCGGTTGTAAATTTCTAGTTTAACGTTCAAGGTTCAACGTTTAACGTTCAAGGTTCAAATGTTTGAATGGCTGTTCGCTTTCTATTCGAAAAGCAAGATTCTGGACTTGTATTATTTTTTCAAATCTTCAACCTTTAGCTCGCGCAAGCAAATCCTCAAATCTTCAAATTTTTCAAATTTTCCAAATCCTCAAATCGTGTTTGGCACGAACTTTGTTATATTTGATGAAAAAATAATTCTTCGCCAGATGCTCTTTGGCACGAAATTTGAATGTGAATAAATTGTAAATTAAAAATAAAATTATTGTTAAATAAAAAAATTAAAGTCATGAAAGCAAAAGTTACATTTTTGATGGTTATGGTAGCGTTCTTCTTCGCAAGCCAGGTTTCAGCACAGGAAATCTTAACAGCAACTAGAGTTGTAAAGTCAAGAGGTGCACAGTCAGAATACGTTGTTCCACAGGGCGACAATGCAATTGAAAGACCAGTTCTCTCAAGAGGTGGTTGCGTAGTAAAGCTCGACAACTGGACAGGTTACTACGTTGATATTTGGGTTGACAAGAATTACAAGGGAAGATTGAATCCTTGGGAAAATTCACAGCTCATACTTCCGGAAGGTTTCAACGAAGTTTACTGCCGTACAATGGGTGAAAGTTACCAGTGGCAGTCGAGTGGAGAATGCAACGAACAGTTTGTTCTGCAGGTTCCAGAAGAAGACGAATAAAAATTGTTAATAAGGTAAAATGATGAGCCTCGTGCTCATCATTTTTTTAAATTTTAGAGAATATGAGAAAGATAATAATATTAATAGTAGCTTTAGTACTTGCTGCAACCTGCGCCAATGCTCATAAGTATGCGCTGATAATCGCAGTAGGTAACTACGACCAGAATAAGACTGGATGGTATCCTATCAGTGCCGACCACGATGTCCCTCTGATCCAGAAGACCCTTGTTGGCCTTGGATTCGATGAGAAGGACATTATGTACTTAAAGGACGAACAGGCAACCAAGGCCGGTATGGTCAACGCTTTCAACGAACTCCTCGGTAAGGTTTCGGAAGGCGATGAGGTCGTTATACATTATAGCGGTCACGGACATCAGATTTTCGACGACAATGGCGACGAAATCGATGGTCTCGACGAATGCCTCGTTTGCTACGACGCTCCTATGAAAATGACTGAGGGTTACGATGGTAGCCTCCATTTCAGGGACGATGAACTTGGCGCTGTAGTTGAGAAATTCCGCATTAAGCTGGGCAAGGACGGACATATCCTTCTTTTCCTCGACTCCTGCCACTCGGGTACTGGTACACGTGGCGCAGCAAAGGTTAGAGGCGGTGCTCCTGCTTTGGTTCCCGCTGGTTGGCATGCTCCAAGCGGTGCTCCTAAGACCGACGGTAAGATTGGTATGGGTATGGGCGCAACTTCGCGTGGCGCTGTTGACGTAAACAACCTCGCTAAGTACGTTGTTTTCTCGGGCGCTAGCGCAAACGAACTTAACTACGAAACTTTCGACGATGAAAACAATTCGGTTGGTTCGTTGTCGTACTGCTTGTACAAGTCGTTCTCGCAGATGAAGGAAGGCGACACCTACCGTCAGGTATTTGCAAGGATAATGGCAGAAATGGCAGCTAAGGCTCCTTTCCAGAATCCAGCAATCGAAGGTGATGTTGACTTCACAGTTTTTGGTGGCGACTTCACAACTCAGGCCGAATATTTCAACATGACATCGGTAAAGAACGACTCGGTTATCACAATCAATGCAGGTCGTCTTGTTGGTGTAAATCCTGGTACTACCGTAGCATTCGTTGCTCCTGGTACTTCTCGTCTCGACGAAGGTACCCCAGTTATCACTACAGGTCGTGTTATTAGTGCCGAAAACTTCAAGTCGCGTGTTGCTCTCGATACAAAGACTAAGTTCAAAACTGCTCAGGATGCATGGGTATTCGTAAAGGCAAGAACTTTCACCGACCAGAAGATTAAGGTCAGCGTTGACCCCGAAATGGATCCGGCATTGAAGAAGGCTCTTGACAACGAAATTTCGCACTCGAGCTTTGCTGAACTTACCACCGATGCTCCCGAAATCACATTGAACTACGGACGTACTCGTGGTGCAAAGGTTATCTCGGTAAACAATGCTTTGTACAACAAGGAATTGCATAAGATTTCAAATATTGATGAGTCTGCTCTCGAGTCGGATGTTATGTCAACTTTGAACAACTTCGCACAGGGTAAGATTATCAAGGCATTGGATTTCTCCGACGAACGTTTCAACATCGTTATGGAACTCCTTCCTGTCGAAGCCGACATCTACGACGATGGAACTTTCGAAATTACCGAATATCTTGACAAGGATAAGTTCATCATAAACGAAGTTCCTGGATTCACCGCTGAGAATATGGCTGTAATCAAGGTTACAAACAATGGAACAAAGAAGGCTTTCTTCAACATCATTGATATTCAGCCCGACGGTTTCATCAACCCGATTATCCCGACCGTAAACGACAGCGATGGACGTGAATACTACCTCGAACCTGGCGAATCGGCAATCCTCAAGAATACTATCGTAATGTTTGGTCCTCCATACGGAAACGAAGTCTTCAAGGTTATTGCAACCGACAAGCCTTTCAACCTGTCTGCTACAATCATGCAGCACGGTAGCTCATCGAGAGGTGATTCGTCGAACATCTTCGAAAGCGCACTTGGCATCGGCAATTCGGGAGTTAACACCCGTGGTGCTGCTACCGTAAGCGCAAAGAAGCAGGACGATAAGATGGGTACATACGAGTACACTTTCAAGATTATGGAAGGCGACGAGGAATAATAGTTATAAATAAAGTTTTAAAAAGCATCTCGAATTCGGGATGCTTTTTTTATTTTTGTGCTATGAAAAGATTTTTGGTACTTACGGTTTTGGTCTTTGCCTTTGCGGTTTCGTGGGCGCAAGATTTCCCCTCGTGGCTTGCTGGCAAGTGGGAGATCCCTTCCCAGTCGGCAATGTCGGGCAGTTCGTACGAAGATTGGACAAGCGTTTCCGACAATTATCTTATTGGTAGAACTTATCGTATTTTCGGAAACGAAACGATGTATTTCGACAATATGGAGATTCTGCAGGAAGGGGGCATGGTAGTCTTGAAGATGTCGGCAGAAAAAGGAGGAAAGCGATTTGTCGGAAGTTTTGTCGGCACGAAGCTTTGCAACAACCTTTGGGCTTTCGTGTGTGCCGAAGCCGATTCTCCGTCGGCCATATATTATCGTAATCTCGGTGATGGTCAGGTTTATGTGTGGACCGAAGTTAAGACCAGTCTCGATGTTTGTACCGACTTCATAATGTACAAGCGGAAATGAATCCAAATTTTCCAATATTGTGTTTTCCTCCATACGACTTTCGCATGAAATCGGAAGCTGGCAAGTCCATGATTTTTGACGAGATACGCAAGAAGTGGATAGTATGCACGCCCGAAGAGTGGGTAAGGCAGAACCTTGTGCGTTTTCTTGTGCAGGATTGCGCATATCCGCAGGCTTTGGTTGCCTTGGAAAAGCAAGTGCTTGTGGCTGAACGTAGTCTGCGCTTTGATGCTCTCATTTACGACAGGGAATTTTCTCCTCTGATGATTATCGAATGCAAAGCTCCGTCGGTAAAACTTACCCAAAAGGTTTTCGACCAGATTTGGCACTATAATTATGAAATAAAGGCACCGTTCTTTATTGTTACCAATGGCATCGACTTTATTATGGGGCGCTACGATGTGGGCAAAGGTGTAGAGTTCTTCGAAACTGTAAAGGCGTTTGAGGAACTGGTGAGATAAAAGGGGGACTTATCGCTCAGTGTAGCGCAGTACATCTCAGTGTGCAAAGCGCAATCGTAAATCAATTTACTTTGACTCTATAGCTTGTCTTCACCTTGCCCTTCGAGATGTCGCTGAGGCGGTTCTTGAGGAAATGCTTGCGGATGGGGTTTATCTTGTCGCAGAAGACAATGCCCTGCAGGTGGTCGAACTCGTGCTGCACAACCACAGCCCTGTTCCCCGATAACTTTTCGGTTACTTCCTCGAAGTTTTCGTTAAAGTATGTGACTGTGATGTCGTTGTAGCGTGTGACTTCCTCGTGGATGTTGGGAACACTCAGGCAACCTTCCTCGAAAACAATCTTCTTTGTGCCTTCGAATGTTACTTGCGGATTTATCATTACGCGCTTGAAGCCCTTGCATATAGGGTCGTCATCGGCAAAAGGGGAGGCGTCAAGAACCAACAAGTTGATGTTCAGACCAATTTGCGGAGCTGCAAGACCTACGCCATTGGAGTGGTACATTGTCTCGAACATGTTGTCAATCAATTGCTTGAGGTCAGGGTAATTTTTGTTGATGTCTTCCGATTTTTTCCTCAGTATGGGGTTGCCGTATAAGTATATTGGTAATATCATAGTTTTGAAAATTTTTCTTGTTCCATGTATGATTGAAGTATTATTGTCGCGCTTATTTTATCGACCATTGTCTTGTCGCGACGCTGTTTGCGAGTTGTTCCGCCGTCAAGCATAGCCTGAAATGCAAGTTTCGATGTGAAACGCTCGTCAACGGGTATGAATGTCAAGTTTGGAAAAACTTTTTTCAGTCGGTTCAATATTGGCGTGATGTATTGCATTGATTCAGAAGGCGAATTGTCCATCTGGGTTGGAAGTCCGTAGATGATTTTCTCGACTTCGTTCTTGGCAATGTAGTCGGTGAGGAACTTTTCGAGTTCGCCCGACGGAACGGTTTCCAAGGCCGTGGCAATAATGCGGCTTGTGTCGGTAACCGCCACGCCGGTCTTTTTGCGTCCTATGTCCAATGCCAAGTATCGTCCCATTATTTGTCGGTGTTAAATTTGAATCCGTTTAGGAAATCCTTGATTGCCATGCGCTTTTTGCCTTGCATCTGCAGTTCGAGTATTGAAACGAAGCCATCCTGCGTGGCAACTTTCAGGAACGATTTGTTGTCGGAAACGAATGTTCCTGCTTCAAGGTTGTGTTTTTCAACGCTATATGCCGATGTAAATATCTTTGCGGTAATCTCGTCCTTAAGGTAGCACCATGCTGCTGGATAAGGCGAAAGTCCGCGTATAAGGTTGTGAATATAAATTGATTTGTTATTCCAGTTTATCTGGCAGAACTCCTTTGTGATTTTTGGCGCCGGGTGCAAACCTTCGGTACGAATGGAATCCTGCTCAATGGCGTTTACATTTCCTGAAGCTATAATATCAACTGTTTTGCAAACGGCGTCGGCGCCGATGTACATCAATTTGTCGTACAAAGTTCCGATGTTGTCTTCTGGTTCGATGGCGCATCTTTCCTGCATTATGATTTTGCCGGTGTCGATTTGCTCGTCGATATAGAAAGTTGTGATTCCAGTTTCGGTTTCTCCGTTTATTATGGCGTGGTTAATCGGTGCTGCGCCACGATAGTCGGGGAGGAGTGCCGCGTGCAGGTTTATGGTTCCACGCTTTGGCATTGCCCACACTTCCTTCGGAAGCATACGGAAAGCTACAACGACAAATAAGTCGGCATTAATTTCCTTGAGCTGAGCAAGAAATTCTGGCGATTTCAGCTTTTCGGGCTGAAGTATGGGCAGGTTGTGTTCGAGTGCGAATTTCTTTACATCCGAAAACTGTATGTTCTTGCCTCTTCCTGCTGGCTTGTCGGGAGTTGTTACCACAGCTTTCACGTTGTAGCCCTTGTCGAGAAGGGTTTTCAACGATGTTACCGCGAATTCGGGCGTACCCATGAATATGATAGGAATGTCTGTCATTTTCTATTCGGCTGTCATTGCAATTCTAAATCCGTAGGGGCCTCCGCAGGTGCTTGGCGTACGCGAGTAGCGGTACGACACACGGCTGAACTTTTCGTTGAGGAAGGAGCTTCCGCCACGGACTACAATGTATTTGTTTTCAATCTCGTCGTTTACATCCGATTCTTCGCTACCAAAGTTGTTGTACCAGGTGCTGCACCATTCGTAAACATTTCCGCTCATGTCGAAAATGCCAAGTTCGTTGGCTTTTTTCTTGCCTACGGGCTGTGTTGAGAATTCGCTGTTGGCATCGTACCATGCAACCTCGGTTATGACATTGCTTCCCGAATACTTGCTACCGCGCGACAAATTTCCGCCTCTTGCTGCGTATTCCCATTCGGTTTCGCTTGGCAGTCGGACTTCCTTGCCGCACTTTTCGCTAAACCATTTGCAGTATTCCTTGGCATCGTTCCAGCTTACGTGTGCAACCGGGTGGTCGTATTCCTGCTTGTCGTAAAGCGAACCTTGCGAATCGAAACGCCAGTTTACGCCTTTCTTGTACGATTTCATTCCGTCGGCACAAATAAGGCTCGAATCCGACTTTTCGGCATCGGTCTTGTAGTTGGTCTCTTCGACAAACTTTGCAAACTGCTCAACTGTCACTTCGTATTTGCCGATGTAGAAGTCCTTTACCGTTTCTTCGTGGGCTGGTTTTTCGTCGTTGTAGCAGTCGTTGCCCTGTTCTTCGGTGCATCCCATGGTGAATGTACCGCCTTCGACGAAGACAAATTCGGTATTGCAGAGGTTCATCTCGTGGTTTGCACCATCAGACTTTTCCTCGTTGTTGCACGCCCAAGCAAGAGTTATGCAAATAATTGTTGCAGTAAGCAGATTGTATTTCTTCATTTTGCTTTATTTTTCCAAAACAACTCTGAAACCATAGTTGAAATACTTGATTCCCAGCGAGAAGTCGCTGCGGAACGAAATCATGCAGAAATTTGAATTAACTGCGCAACTTCCACCGCGAAGTACATAGCTGTAACCGATTACTTCGCCTTGCTGGTTCTTGAGTTCGTTGCGGCACCATTCGTAAACGTTTCCGCTCATGTCGTAAATGCCGAGTTCGTTTGGCTTCTTTGTGCCAACCTGGTGGGTTTTGCCGTTGCTGTTCTTGTCGTACCATGCAACTTCGTTGATGTCGTTGCTGCCGGCATACTTGGTGTTTTTCTGTGGCTTAAGCACACCGCCGCGAGCTGCGTATTCCCATTCGGCTTCCGATGGTAGACGATACTTTTTGCCAGTCTTCTTGTTCAAGGTTTCGATGAACTTGTTCACGTCCTCGGCACTTACGCGCTCAACAGGACACGAGTCGCAGTCCTTGAAATAACTTGGATTTGAACCCATAACTTCGCGCCATTGCTCCTGAGTAATCTCAAATTTGCCAATGTAGAAGTCGTCGAGGGTAATCTGGTTTGACGATTTCATTTCGTTGCTGCCAGTGTTAAACTTTCCTCCCTTTACCAAAACTGTCTCTATGTCAATGTTTTGTGCTAACGCAAAAACCGATACGGACAATGCTGCCAATATTAAAAACGTTTTCTTCATTGTGTAAAATTTTAGGCTTCAAAGATAAATAAAATTTACGATTTACGAAGTACGATTTCCGATTGATTTAACTTTGCAGATTCAATCTTTCAAATCATCAATTTATTGAATCTTTACC
>CADARW010000036.1 GCA_902790405.1 uncultured Bacteroidia bacterium | reverse complement strand
CGGCTGCTCAGGCAAACTCAACTGTGAATTTCCGTAAAAAATAAATAGTATGATTACCTTTTTTATAGCCATTGCGGTGCTGATTGTCGGTTATTTCCTCTACGGAAAGTTGGCCGAGCGTATTTTCGGCATCGACAAGAACCGCGTAACGCCAGCCGTCAGTATGGCCGATGGCGTTGACTACATCCCCATGAAACCGTGGCGAATCTTTATGATTCAGTTCCTCAACATTGCCGGAGTTGGACCAATATGCGGTGCCATTATGGGTGCAAGGTTCGGTACTGCATCTTTCCTTTGGATAGTGTTCGGAAGTATTTTTGCTGGTGCCGTCCACGATTTCTTTGCAGGAATGATTTCGCTGCGCAACAAAGGTTGCAGTCTGCCCGAAATCCACGGCGACTACCTCGGCAAAGGCGTGAAGCAGTTTATGCGTGGTTTCATGGTAATACTGATGATTCTTGTCGGTGTGGTATTTGTGAATACGCCAGCAACTTTGCTAAATACGCACTTCACACCAAACTGGAACATCTACATCTGGGTGGGAATAATTTTGGTTTACTATCTGATAGCCACTTTGTTGCCTATCGACAAGGTTATCGGACGCATATATCCTATTTTCGGTATTCTGTTGCTTGGAATGGCGGTGGCGATAGTTGTGGCGTTCATTTGCTATCAGCCTGCAATTCCCGAATTGTGGGATGGACTTGAGAACCAGCATCCATATGCCGATAAAAATCCGATTTTCCCGATGATGTTCATATCAATAGCCTGCGGTGCTATTTCTGGTTTCCACGCTACGCAGTCGCCGCTTATGGCTCGCTGTATGGTAAACGAGAAGCAAGGTCGTCCGATTTTCTACGGAGCAATGATTACCGAAGGCATTGTGGCTCTCATCTGGGCTGCTGCCGCTGCCTATTTCTTCTCTCCCGAAAGCGGAATCGACACAATGGGCAAGAGCGGTCCTGCAATGGTCGGTCTTATTGCTGAAACATGGTTTACACCTGTGATTGCTGTGATTACCATACTTGGCGTTATAAGTGCTGCTGTTACCTCTGGCGACACGGCTCTGCGTTCGGCACGACTGATAATCGCCGACTTTATGCATTCCGACCAGAAGCCAATACGCAACAGGCTGATTATTGCTGTTCCAATGTTTGCTGTAACTGCAGGAATTTTGATATACAGCCTCGCATCGCCTAAAAGTTTTGAAGTAATATGGCGTTACTTCGCATGGGCAAATCAGGTTTTGGCAGTGTTTACGCTTTGGGCAATAACGGTTTATTTGGCAATAAAGAAGAAATTCTACTGGATAACCTTGATTCCTGCCTTGTTTATGACAATGGTTTGCTCGACTTTCATTTTCATTGCCGAAAAGGAAGGTTTTGGATTAGGAAAGGCAATTTCGTATTCGATTGGCGGAGCGGTGACATTAGCGTCTTGTGTCGGATTTTTCCTGTGGAAGCATTTCCGTGCAGCAAAATCGGTAGTAAAAGAAGATTAATTTTAAAAACTTAAGATATGAAAAGAATATTTGTGATATTAATGATGGCAGCTTGCTTCTGTGGTTGCGATATGTTGCTTTCGACAACAGGCAATACTACCCTAGGTTCGATGTCGCAGACCGAATTGGGTAAGGCAGTAAAGGAACTTTTGCAGACAAGTGCCGACAATTCATTGGCAAAACTTGGCGTAACCAATGGCTTTTTCCAGAATGGAGAAGTTAAGATTCCTTTCCCTCCAGCACTTAAGAATGTTGAGGAAAAATTGAAACAAGTTGGCTTTTCCAATCAGGTTAATCAGTTTACAGAAAAGTTGAACCGTTCGGCAGAGGACGCTGCTTCGGGTGTCAAGGAAATTTTCAAGACGGCCATTACGCAGATGACCATAAACGATGCACTTGGTATAATTAGAGGTAACGACGATGCAGCTACGCAGTACATGAAGAAGACCACTTTGTCGGCTATCACTTCCAAGGTTACATCTGTTGTGGCAAAGTCGAACGAAAAGATTAAGTTGGCTTCGTACTGGACTCCATTGGCAACCAAATACAATGCACTAATGGCATTAACTGGTGGCTCGCAGGTAAATACCGACCTCACACAGTATGTCACCGAACGCACCGTAGATGGTATTTTCAAGATCATGGCCAAGGAAGAGAAGGAAATTCGCACCAAGACATCGGCTCGTACGACTTCTTTGCTTCAGCGGGTATTTGGTGGCTCAGGTTCGTCAACTAGTACCTCAACGTCTTCGAGTTCTGGCAGTACAGCAACAAAGACTGGCACATCAACAGTCAGCAAGCCAGCTGGGTCATCTTCGAGTACCTCAAGTTCAGGAAGTTCAACTTCTGTAGGAGGGAAGACTGTAGTAAAGAAGCCTTAATATTGAAAAATAAAAAAGCCCCAAAATCGGGGCTTTTTTTATTTCAGATATTCGTAATACCATTTTATTGCATGTTTCAGTCCTTCGTGGACATCGTAATGCGGATTGTACCCGAGTACTCGTTTTGCTTTTTCAATGGATGCCAACGAATCGCGGATGTCGCCAAGCCTTTCGGGGCCGTGCTCAATCTTCACATTTGCAATTTCGGGGTCAAATGCCGATAGGCTTTCTACGATTTCGGCAGTAAGGTCGTTGAGCGAATTGCTTTCGCCGAATGCAACATTGAAAACAGCATTTTCGGCTTCTGGATTTGTTGTCGTTGCTGCGAGTTCGTTGGCTTGTATTACATTGTCAATGTAAGTAAAGTCTCTCGACTGCTCGCCATCACCGTAAATAACAGGCGACTTGTGGTTTATGAGCGCCTTTATGAATTTTGGAAAAACTGCAGCATACGCACTTTCGGGATCCTGACGTTTGCCAAATACGTTGAAATAGCGCAAGCCAACCGTACTCATACCATAAAGACTTCCGAAAATGCCTGCATATAGTTCATCTACATATTTTGTTATTGCGTATGGCGACAGCGGTTTGCCGATGTTTTCCTCGACTTTCGGCAATGTCTTCGAATCTCCGTAGGTCGATGAGCTGGCGGCATATACGAAGCGTTTTACCTTGGCGTCTCTTGCTGCAACTATCATGTTGAGGAAACCTCCGATGTTGACAGCGTTGGTCGTTATCGGGTCGTTGATGCTACGGGGCACCGAGCCGAGAGCAGCTTCGTGAAGCACAATTTCAATTCCTTCGCAGGCCTTACGGCAAGTTTCCAAGTCGCGTATGTCGCCTTCGATGAGCGTGAAGTTGCTGTCGTGCAAGAATGGTTCAACATTTTCGCGCTTGCCTGTCGAGAAATTGTCGAGGCAGACGACCTTGTTGTTCTGTGTCAGCAGGCGTTCAACAATATTGGAACCGATGAATCCAGCTCCACCGGTAACCAATACTTTCGAATCGTGCAATATGCCGTTACTTTGCATAGTTTACAGATCTTGTTTCTCTGATAACAGTAATCTTTACCTGTCCAGGATATGTCATTTCGTCCTGAACGCGTCTTGCGATTTCGAGGCTCAGCTGTTCCGATTCGGCATCAGTAATCTTTTCGCTGCCTACGATAACCCTAAGCTCGCGACCTGCCTGAATTGCGTATGTTTTTACAACGCTCGGGTAGGAGAGGGCTAGGTTTTCGAGGTCTTTCAGACGCTTGATGTACGATTCGACAATTTCGCGGCGAGCACCTGGGCGAGCACCCGAAATAGCATCGCAAATCTGTACTATCGGAGCGATGAGGCTTGTCATTTCGGTTTCGTCGTGGTGAGCACCGATGGCATTGCAAACCTCTGGTTTTTCCTTGTACTTTTCTGCTAACTTCATACCGTAGATTGCATGTGGAAGTTCCGGTTCTTCGTCCGAAACCTTGCCAATATCGTGGAGCAGACCAGCGCGCTTTGCCAACTTGGTGTTAAGACCGAGTTCTGCTGCCATGATAGCGCAGAGGTTAGCAACTTCGCGTGAGTGTTGAAGCAGGTTCTGTCCGTACGACGAACGGTATTTCATCTTACCGATGAGGCGGATAAGTTCCGGATGTAGGTTGTGTACGCCAAGGTCTATCGATGTGCGCTTACCAACTTCGATGATTTCTTCCTCTATCTGCTTGGTGGTCTTGTTTACCACTTCCTCGATACGTGCGGGGTGGATTCTACCATCGGTAACTAATTGATGCAGAGAAAGTCTTGCGATTTCGCGGCGTACTGGGTCGAATGCGGAAAGAAGTATTGCTTCTGGTGTGTCGTCGACAACGATTTCGACGCCTGTTGCAGCTTCCAAAGCCCTGATGTTACGGCCTTCGCGACCGATGATACGACCTTTCAGTTCGTCGCTTTCGATGTGGAATACGGTAACAGCGTTCTCGATAGCAGTTTCGGTAGCGACACGCTGTATTGTTTCGAGGATGATGCGCTTAGCCTCTTTGTTGGCTGTCATCTTAGCCTCGTCGATGATGTCGTTTATGAGTGTAATAGCTTCGGCCTTAGCATTTTCCTGCATCGATTCGATGAGTTCCTTCTTTGCCTGTTCGGAAGAAATGCCCGACAGACTTTCGAGTTTCTCAACTTGCGCCTTATGTACCTTGTCAAGTTCCTCGGCTTTCTTTTCGGCCAGTTCTATTTGTTTGTTGAGGTTTTCTCTGAGGTTGTCGTTTTCTTTCTTCGAACGTTGCAGTTCTTCAAGTTTGGCGGTTATGTTGGCTTCCTTCTGCTTGATTCTGTTTTCAGCGACTGCTATTTTTTGGTTCTTTTCGTTGAAGTTCTTGTCGTTTTCGGCTTTCAGTTGCAGAAATTTTTCTTTTGCAGCGAGTTCTTTTTCCTTCTTAATTACTTCAGCTTCCGACTTTGCTTCGTTTACGATCTTGTTCTTTTTCTTCACAAGAATGTGGTCCCAAAGAAAGAACGATATCGCAATTCCGACTGCGAATGCTACAACACCGATGATAATTCCAATAGTTAATGTGTCCATATATATAATTTAAAAATAAAACAAAAAACCCGCAAAGTCTTTAACCGTGAAAAAACCCCTAGATACGTATGGGCGGAGCCTCCAAACTACTTCCGGCTTCCAACGGTTGCAAAGCAACTGGCTATTGCTAGCCATAAGGCCTGTCGTACATAATCAGAGAGTTGCTCCAATTATTTTTAAATGTTAAGTTTTTCAGCCTCTTAAAGACTTATACGGGTAATATTAAAAAACCACGAATAATATTTTAAAGAACGTTTACTCTTTGATGTTCAGTTTGTTGAATGAATCGATAATTTCTTCCAGCCTAAAATTCAAGTTTTTTAGCTCTATTATAGAGTTCTCCAATTGTTCGTTTTTCTTGGAGGTGTTGATTTCGTTGCCTAAAGTCTTATATACAAAATTCAATAGTGCCCATACAACTATGTCGCGGTCGTCGGTGAGGACTCCTGCGGAACTTTTTCTTTTTTGTTCGATTAACGAATTCATGACTTCAGCCGACTGTCTGAGTAGCATTTCCTTTTTTTCGTCATCCTTTGGGATGCTTAACTTGTAGTTTCTGCCGTCTATGTATAGGCTTATTGTCCTTGTCGTTATTTCTGAGTTGTATTCCATATTCTACTTACTTTTTCAAAAGAGTAATGCAGCTATCTATTTCCCGTATTATTTTGTTGATCTTCTGCTTGGCTTCCTTGTTGCCGTCCGATACAGGACTGCTGAAGGCTTGTGCCAGCTTCAAATCATTGTATCTTTTTTCTACTTCAATTAATTTTTCCTTCTTTATATTAAGTTCTGTATTCAAGTTCCCAATCTCTTTCTTCAATCTGGCATTTTCTTCGATGAGGGAATTGCTGAATGCCACAATCTTATCCACTTTGGAACTAAGATTTTCGAGTTGCGTCCTATATTCAATATCTCCCATTTCAGACCAAATTTTTCAATCTGCAAATTTATTGCATTTTCTTTAAAAATAAAATACGATTTTGCTGTTTTTTGAAAACTTTTTTTATGGTTTGATAGTCAAAGGCTTGAAGAAAAAAGGCTAACAGGCTTGCAGTCGAATTGCCTGCTTGCCCGTCAGCCTGTTTGCCTTTAGCCCCTTATTCGTTTCCGTCCAGCATTATGAATGCTGCCCAATACCTTGGATTCTCGAATCCCTTGGTTTTCTTAACCACGTTCTGTGCGGCATTGAAGGCTTCTCGTTTCGTTTTGCCAGATGTTAGATTGTTGTAGAACTCGGTCATCATCAGCAGTGTAGCATTGTCGTCAACTGGCCAAAGGCTCATGATGATGGTGCGTGCACCTGCCTTCTTGAAACCACGCTGCAAACCAAATACACCTTCACCAGTGATTTCGCCAAGTGCAGTCTGACAAGCCGAAAGCACAACCAGATCAGTATTGCGCAAGTCCATAAAGCTGATTTCTTTAGCCGTTAAGATGCCGTCTTCTATGTTTTCGGGAAGTGGCAAGTTCTGCCAAGCATAGTTGGCTCCCGACAACAAAAGTCCTGACTGAATAAGCGCCTGGTCGCCCGGCAACTTCTCGTCGGTAGGCAGGAAGAAACCGTGGGTTGCAATATGAAGTGTTGTTATGTCGCTACCTGACAGAGCCTTGAACGATTCTTCGTTGGCTTGCGAGCCTTCGTAGAGGGTAGTCTTTATCTTGTTCTTCTTCAGTTTTCCTATGATGTCTTCGACTTCGGTCTTGGTGCCAGGCAGATAGTTGAGGCTTCCTCGTTCTTCGCCTGCGTTAAAGGCGGCAAACGACGAATAACCAGTATTGCGTGTAGAGTAGCGTTTGCTTTCCTTTTTCATTGTGGTAGTGTCGCTATCGTAGTAAACACCACCATACAGGACTGTGCTTTTCATCTGTTTTGGCATATAGTCCAATGCAAGGAAGCGTGTCGATGATACACGATAAATTTCGTATTTGTCGGAAATTAGCTTGCCATCGCCTGTAGGTGCATACTCAATAGCCACCTGATGCAACATTCCCGATGGAGCAAAATAGATGCATGGTTTTTCGGGGAAATATTTTTCCAAAGGTTTCCAAAGTATGTTGTAAAGTCCAGTAGATTCGTAGATTCCCTGTTTTTTCGAAGAAACCATGAACGCACCGCGGTTTTCGTCATCCTTTGGCGTTTCTTCTTTTGATGGAGCAACTCCGCGTTGCAGTTTCTTAATTTCATTCTCTGTGAACAATGGAACGCATACTGGCGCTTTCATGTCTTTGGTAAGTACAAGTGCGACAAATTTTGTAGTGTCGCTTTCCTTATAGTTGGCGAATTCGATTGCAACATCATTCGCCTTCATAGAGTTTTGTATTGTTTTCCAATCTATCTTCAAGAAATTGGTTACATCGCCGAACTCCTTGCACGATTCCATGACATGCCTTTCTATTTTCTTGATTTCGTTTTCGAGCGAATCGCAGTTGTAAACACGTTCGTCAACTGGACGTTCCAGTTCCTTGTTGAGCTGGAGGTGCATGTCTTTTAGGTTTTCGAACTCGTCAATAAGCGACTGGTTGCCACTCTCCATTATTACATTGGCAATGTTTATTTCGGATGCAAGCAGAAGTCCTTTTGCGATGATTTCGGTGTTGTATGCTGTCGTTGTTGCCATCGTATCATTAGGCAGATGCGACATATATTGGATATTTCGTGTGAAGAGGTCGTTCATTTCGTTCCAGTATGCTTCGCGTTCGTGTGCGGTCATGAACGAAAAGTTCCTTATCAGGTTGTCCTTGTGAATTTCGGTAGCGAGCTTGTTTGTTTTTATTGCATTCTGGTAGTCGTCCATATTGTTGTAAACGAAGCCGATATTGCTGAGCGAAACAGCATAATATGTATGTTTTTCACCATAAACCTTCTTGTAGATTTCCATAGCCTGCTTATGGTATTTCAGTGCATTCTGGTAGTCGCCCATGTCGTCGTAAATGTTACCCAAATGTGCTAGTGATGAAGAATAGTCTGGATGTTTTGTGCCAAAGACCTTTTTCCTTATTTCCAAGGCCTGGGTATGATATTTCAAGGCGTTCTGGTAATCTTTCGTTAACCTGTAAATGGTTCCGATATGGCTTAGCGAATATGCATAGTCGGGATGTTCCTCGCCTTGAATTCGTTTTCTGATTTCCATAGCCTTTTTATAGCATATTATTGCATTCTTATAGTCTTCCAGATTTTGGTAACAGCTGCCTAAATTGTCAACCGAGGTAGCATAGCTAATATCTTCATCTGTTTGAATTGATTTTTGTTTCATGATTTCCAGCGCCAGCGAATAATATTTGAAGGCTGTCTTGTAGTCGCCCATGCCACTGTATATTATGCCAAGATTGTTGTACACCCTTGAAATTGCATCGCGATACGAGTCTCCAAGCGTTACATCCGGATGTTTAATGGCTATATGGTAATCGAGTATCTGTTGCCTTATTTCTAACGATTTCATAGTGTATTTCAATGCATTCTGGAAGTCGCCGGCTTCTCTATATGCAGAACCTATATCACTATGTAGGGCAGCGTATTGGGGGTCTCTTTCTCGTAAATCCTTTTCCATCATCTTTTTTACTTGCAACAAATACTTCAATGCCGTTTGCCAGTCGCCTAAATTGTAATATACATAACATATATTGATAATTGACGTTGCGTAGTTAGGATTATCTACTCCCAATACTTTTTTCCTTATATCCATCGACTGCTTATAGAATTTCATTGCGTTTCTATAGTCGCCCAATGCTTCGTATATATAACCGATTTCGTCTAATGTTGATGCATAATCGGGATCTTGTGGCGGGGTTTCGGTGTCAGATTGTAAATATTCTTTCAACTCCTGACTATTAAATATCTGTTCTATTGTTGATCCTTTTTTGCCAAGAGTTTTCTTCTGAATGCTAGCATACTGCAAAAAATAAGGCAATGCTTCCTTGTAATTTTCCATTTGAACGTACAATAACCCAATGGAGTGTAATGTCTCAGAATACTCGTAAGTCTTTGTGCCGATGTTTTTCTTATATATATCCAGCAACTCCATGTAATATTTCAAGGCAGTCTGGTTGTCCTTGTCATGATAGTATGAGTATCCGATACTAAACAGGGTTTCGGCATATTTGGGATCGTCTTTCCCTAGAAGTTTTTCAATAACTTCCAATGCCGGCAAAAAGTATTTCAATGCAGTATGGTTGTCACCTACAAAGTAAAACATGTCGCCTACAGAGAGTAATGCATCAACATAATGCATATTGTAACCGTTGTTGACGCTTTTGGCGGTTGCAATTGCCTTGTCGTACAATTTTACAGCTTCGTCGAAATCACCGAACAATCCTTGGTAATCGGCATCGTTCATTTGTTCCTGAAACTTCTTGAAAATGGCTGTGGTGTCTTGCTGCGCAAAAGCAGTGTTGCATAAAAGTGCGAGTAAAACGATAGGTATAAGTTTCTTCATATTATTTATTTTTTGAAAGGGACGCAACGAATTGCGTCCGTATAATTTTAAATTTATTTTGTTTTTTAGGCGTTTGTTTGTGTTTTGTAGGCTTGCAGTGCGTCGCTTTTGGTCTGCTAGCTTTTTCGCCAGCTGGCCTTTTAGCCTCTTACAAATCCCATTCGAATCCGTCCTTCTTGTCCTTTATGTTGAAGCCCAAGGCGGTGAGCTCGTTGCGAATCTTGTCGCTGGTTGCCCAGTCCTTGTTCTGCTTGGCTTCAAGACGGATGTTCAAGAGGAGGTCGACGGCTTTCTTGTATGCGTCTATTTTGCCGTTGTCGCCGCTATCGGCAACTTGCAGACCGAGAATGTCTTCTACAAACAGCTTGAACGTACTGCGCAGTTCCTCGAGGTCTTCCTTCGAGATTGTGCCCTTGCCGTCGGCAACTGTGTTTATTGCCTTTGTGGCATCGAAGAGGTGCGAAATAACGATTGGGGTGTTGAGGTCGTCGAGTAGTGCTTCTTCGCATTTCTTGCGCAATTCCTTGACGTCCACAGACGAAGTGTCCGATGCTGTAAGTTTTCCGAGACGTGCGTATGCTTCCATAAGCCTTGCAAGTCCCTTTTCGGCCGACTGAAGTGCTTCGTTAGAGAAGTCGAGAGTGCCGCGGTAGTGTGCCTGCAATATGAAGAATCTGATTGTCATTGGCGAATAAGCCTTCTCTATCAGTTCCTTGCCTTCGGCGTTCTTGTGCGATGTACCGTTGAAAAATTCATCAAGCGTAATGAAGTTGCCCAACGACTTGCCCATCTTCTGTCCGTCAATGGTAATCATGTTGTTGTGAACCCAGTAGTGAACCGACTCGTGTCCGAGTGCTGCTGTCGATTGTGCGATTTCGCATTCGTGGTGCGGGAACATCAAGTCCATACCGCCGCCGTGTATGTCGAATTCTTCGCCCAAATACTTGGTTCCCATTGCCGAGCATTCCATGTGCCAGCCGGGGAAACCGTCGCTCCAAGGTGATTCCCAGCGCATGATGTGTTCTGGGGCTGCCTTTTTCCACAATGCAAAGTCTACGCTGCGGCGCTTTTCGCTCTGACCGTCGAGTTCGCGGGTAGTTTCGAGAAGTTCTTCGATGTTGCGACCCGAAAGTTTGCCGTAATGGAAATCCTTGTTGTACTTTTCCACATCGAAGTAAACCGAGCCTTCGCTTACGTAAGCATAGCCAGCTTCGAGAATCTTTTCCACAAACTTGATTTGCTCGGGTATATGTCCCGATGCGTGCGGCTCGATGCTTGGTGGAAGTACATTCAGCTTCTCCATTGCGTGATGGTAACGGTTGGTGTAGTACTGTGCAACTTCCATTGGCTCAAGCTGTTCGAGACGAGCCTTCTTTGCAATCTTGTCTTCGCCTTCGTCGGCATCGTGTTCGAGGTGACCAACGTCGGTAATGTTGCGCACATAGCGAACCTTGTAGCCCAAAGCCATGAGCGTGCGGAACAAAAGGTCGAAGGTGATTGCTGGACGTGCGTGTCCTAAATGTGCATCGCCGTAAACTGTAGGACCGCAGACGTACATTCCTACGAATGGCGGTTTTATCGGCTTGAATACCTCTTTCATTCTCGAAAGAGTATTATATAGGTAAAGTTTTCCTTCCATGGTTGTAAATTTTAAATTTTCGCAAAATTAAACAAAATATCCGATTCGTGTAACAAAGAAAAATAAACAAAAAAGCAACCCTAAGGTTGCCTTTTTGCAATAAAAGTTAAGTCGTTATTTCTTTATTAGTTTTCTGGTATATATGTTGCGGTTTTCGTTTCCGTAGATTCTTATGAAATATATTCCGTTAGATAAATCGGATACATTGCAAATAGCATTATTCCCATTCGCATCCATTTGCATAACAACTTGTCCCATTACATTCAAAATTTCGATTTCCGAAATTGTTTCCGATGATGTGATGTATAGCATGTTGCTTGTAGGGTTTGGGAAGATGGAAATTCCGGAAACCGATTCTTCTTCAATGGCAGAAAGAGGAGTAAACGAAGCTGTGTATGTTGTATCACAAGTAACTGTGATTGTACGCGGATTGTCGGTGTTGTTGTCATCCCACGCTAAGAATTGATAGCCATTGTATGCCGTTGCCAAAATTTCTATTTCTGTTCCTTCGTCAAATGTTCCTCCGCCCGAAACCTCTCCTTGTTCTGCGTTATCCGAAAGCACTGTTATTGTGTATTGTACATCTTTCTGCGTTACTAAAATAGTTGTTGTATAACTGCCTTGTGTTATTGTGATAGTTGCGTTTCTTGTAGCTCCGGATGTATTTGGGGCAATTGTAGCAGTGATTGTTGTCGTTTCGCCCCAACCTAGTGCCGAGTAGTTTGAAAGTGTTAGCCACGTCTGGTCGCATGTTATGTTGCAGTTTTCTGGGCTGTTGCTGGCGTAAATGTTAAACTGGACAGTGTTGCCTTCGGCATTTATTATCATGTTTCTTGGTGCTGCCGCTAGTGTTGTGTAGTTAGGCATTACTCCAAATACAGCAGTATGCGATGAGTGGAACAGATAGTCGCCACCACCGATTCCTCCTGGAACTGGTTCTAGTGCATCAACAGAAAAATATCCGTCGGCGTAGCCTCCCCATCCCCAATTAACATGAAAAAAGTCGTTGGTGTCGTATCCATCGAATACAAAAGCATGTCCGCCAATGTTGCCATGACCTGTGTATAAGACTGGCCGTAATGCGTCTAAGTCTTCTTTTAGCATTTCTATCCATTCGTTATAAGAGTAAATTTCGTATGTTTGAGTTTCTCCATATTCGTCCTCGTATTGGTACGATCTAATCTCTCCGTGCAGATCATTGCTGTATCCGAAAAAATCACGCAAGGCGTTCTCGGAACAATAATCAAGCTGGCCGTAGTAATTAATTGTATATGCACCGCTGCCTGATGCACTATACGACATTTCGATAGATACGCCGCAGTGGTACATAAGAGTTGCTACTGCGTTTATTTCGGTGCTAGAACTTTCTTCTGTTAATGCGTTGGGCATGTTGTCCCAGTCGTATGTTGTGTTTCCAAAATTGGCCGACAATGTCCCATATTCTGATGAGTATGAGTGAGAGCCTGTTCCTTGTATTGGCCAGTTCCAGTATTTCATAACCTGTGCCATGGCTGTGGCTGAGCAGCCAGTTACGGAACGATCGCCTCCTTCTTCATCGAATGGACATAGTTCGTTGTAGTATGGGCTTTGATTCCATGTTGTAGTCAGCAATTGCGAAACAGACCTTGTACTTTTGGGGGTAAGTCCGATGCCGTTGCGGAGTTTGTTCCAGGCTTCGCGGGTTTCTTCTCCTGCTTCAATGTTGTTGTCAATTGCATGTTGTATTTCATCGTTGTAATTGCGAAGCCATTTTTTTGCTTTTTCGGGAATATTTTCATTATCGAAAGAACCTTGTTGCGAATATCCAAGTATAGGTTTTGCCACATCATCTGCCGAAACAATAACAAATCCCTCGTTTGTGTTGAAAATGTATATGTTCGTAAATTCTGTCTGCGCAGTAATGTCATAAAATTCGTATCCAGATCTATTTATCTTGCTTTTTAGAACATTATTTTCCCAAAATGTTACTGCTACCGACTTTGCTGTTTCTATATCGACATGCTTTGCCATGGCAGTTAATGAAAGCATAATTAGAATTGCAACAAATGTAAAAATCCTCATTTTATTCTTTTTTATGTGGTAAGTAAATATTCAAAGGTACAAAAATAATAAAAAAACTATATCGGGTACGTTAATATGTGAATTTTTGCAAATATTTTTATAAGTTTGCGCAAAATCGTTAGCCATGATAGTAATACGCGACATGCAACCAGCCGATGTTGATGAAATTCTTGCCATCGCCGATGTGCAACTCGGTGAGAATTATATTACTGTTGACGATTTGTCTAGGTGCTATACCTTAGTGGCTGAAGATGACAAGTCGCACAAGTGTGTCGGGTTCTGTTTGTCGTATGTCGAGCAAGACGGAAAAGCGTATGTGCGAACTGTGGCTGTGAATCCGGATTTTTCTGGTCAGGGGATAGGTACTGCTTTGGTGTCTAAGGCTGTTGATTATCTGAAAGGTCTTGGTGCAAAAAGCATTTTTTCTCCTTTATGGAAGCACGATGGTATTGTAAATTCGGATGTGATTTTCCGTAGGAATGGTTTCCATCCCACTCGCGAAATCTCAGATTATTGGTATGCCGACAGTATTGCAAAGGGCTATTCGTGTCCTGTGTGCGGAAAGGGATGCCATTGCACGTGCGTGATGTATGAATGGCTAAAAGGCTAAAAGAAGAAAAGGCTATAAGTCTTCTCGCCTTTGAGCCTTTAGGCCTTCAGCCCCCAATAAAATTCTCTTTATTTCTTCTTCAGCAGCGAGTTGTATAGTTTGTCGTCGCTAATGATTTCGAAAGCGCGTTTTACGGTTGGGTCCTGCTGGTTGAAAATTACCCAGAATGCAGCACTTCCCCAGATGTCGCTTGCCATCGACGACTTGATGTGATTCTTCAGATAGATTTCCTGTGCTGGTGTGGCTTTGGGTAGCGAATCGACATTGATTTTTGCATCCTTGGCCTTTGCGAGCATAGTTTTCATAAAGTCTTCGGGAACTTCAAAGTTCTTTGCAAAGCCTTCAACGTCAACGTATTTCTTCTTCAGTTCATCCTTATGCTTGTCGATGTATTCCGAAATGGTCGGGAAGAAAATGTTTTTGCGCTGCAATGCAAGATGGTAGTCGGAACGCAAGGTGGTGTCGAGCGGAACAAAGTCGTCGGGCATAACGCCACCGCCGCCGTAAACTGTGCGCTTGTACTTCAAGGTGTTGTATTTCAGAGTGTCGTTGAACTTGATGCTGTCCTTGTGGTAGTATTCGCCGTGGTTGTAGCGGTTGAGCAGGTCCTTGTTGTATTCTTCGTAGCTGCTGTACGGCTTCTGTATGCAACGTCCCGACGGGGTGTAGTAGCGGGCAATCGTCAGGCGGACAATCGAACCGTCGGTAAGATTCATTTCTCTCTGTACCAATCCTTTACCAAACGAGCGGCGACCAACGATAACGCCTCTGTCCCAATCCTGTATTGCGCCTGAAGTGATTTCGCTAGCTGATGCGGAGTTTTCGTTGATAATGACAACGAGTTTTCCGTTGCGATTAATCTTTTCTGCTTCCATTTCCTTAGAATTGTAGTCGTAGCGAGGCATTTTTTCTCCCTTGGTGTAAACTATTGACTTGTTTGGCTCGATGAAACGGCTGCAAAGTGTTACTGCCTGGTCGAGGTATCCGCCAGTGTTGTCGCTAAGGTCGAGGATAATGTTTTTCACCTTCTTTTGGGTGAAATATCTGAATGCCGAGTCCATTTCGGCTTCGGTGGTACGTGCGAACTTGTTGAGTTTCACGTATCCTACATCGCCGACAGTATAGAATGCATCAACGCTGTGGATTGGAATCTTGTCGCGGATAATGTCGAAGTATATGAGGTCTTTTTCGCCTTGACGTAGGATTCCAACGGTTACTTTCGTTCCCTTTTTGCCACGCAGACGCTTTGCCACACCCGAATTGTCGATTTTGATGCCGGCAACAACCTCGTCGTCAACCTTCACGATGCGGTCGCCCGACTTTAGTCCGACCTTTTCCGACGGACCGCCCGAAATGACATCCTGAATTACGATTGTATCCTGAATCAGGCGGAACTGTACGCCA
>CADARW010000035.1 GCA_902790405.1 uncultured Bacteroidia bacterium | reverse complement strand
TAATAGAAGTTCTGCTCGGCATCGAAATGAACGGCAGTGAAAACTTTGTCGGCCTTGTACTTCTCGATTATGAGAATGTCGTCGTTGTAGTGGTTCGAGAGGTCGAAGTTGGTGAAAATGCAGTCGCCGGCATTGGTGACAACGAGAATCTTGTCGGTTCCCGAAAATTCGCCCAAGTACTGTCCGCGTCCGTCAACATTGAGACGCAAAACATCCTTGTCGAACCATATCTTGCGTCCGCCAAGCGTCGAAACGCCTTCTTCCTTCTGGGTAATCTTGTGTATTTCGGTGCGGGCGAAAATATTTCCCTGTGCATCGCGGTTCTTTATTGCAATATCCTTGAAATCAACATCAAAGGTAAGTTTTCTCAATTTCGGCTTCGGCTTCAGCTTGCACGAGATAACTTCGGCTTCACCATTTGGATTTGCCTTGAAGTACAGTAATTTAGAACCTGGTGTTCCCTTTGTCATATCGTATTCCTTGTCGCGGATGACATTGGTAATTGCAAAACGCTTGATGTATGAAGTTGCCGACTTGCCATCGCGGTAAACCACATTGTAGATGGTGCGCTTGTCGTTCTTGCGGTACACTGCCACATATATTATGCCCTTGCCGAAGAATGCCTTGTCGGTCACCTTTGAAACCTGATATTTTCCATCTTCGTGAATGACAATGATGTCGTCGATGTCGGAGCAGTCGCATACATATTCGTCCTTCTTCAAGCCATAGCCAACGAAGCCCTCTTCCCTGTTGATGTAGAGCTTTTCGTTTGCAACGGCCACCTCGCCGGCATCAATCGAATCGAAGTTGCGGATTTCGGTCTTGCGCTCGCGACCTTCGCCGTACTTTTCCTTGATGTGCTGGTAGTAATTAATGGTATAGTCAACAATGTGGTCGAGATCGTTCTGCACGGCCTTTATCTGTTCCTGTATTGCAATCAAGTCCTCGTCGGCCTTCTCGATGTTGAAGCGGAGAATGCGTTTCATCCTTATTTCCAGCAACTTCAGAATGTCTTCGGCTGTGACCTCACGCATAAGTTTCAGCTTGTGTGCGATAATCTTGGAATGTATGAACTCGACAGCTTCATCGTTGGAACCTGCATTTTCGTAAGCCTTTTCCTTGTAGATGCGCTTTTCAATGAACCATTTTTCGAGCGACTGGTAATGCCATTGCTCCTCGAGTTCGCTCTTCTTGATTTTCAGTTCCTGACGGAGCAGTTCCAAGGTGTTGCGCACCGATGCTTCCAAAATTTCGGTAACTGAAGCAAAGCGCGGCTTGTCCTCCTCGATTACGCAGGCATTGGGAGAAATGGAAACCTGACAGTTGGTAAATGCGTACAATGCATCGATTGTGACATCGGCAGAAACGCCAGGCTGAAGTTCTATCAGAATTTCGGCATTCTCAGCGGTGTTGTCGTCAACTTTCCTGATTTTTATCTTGTTCTTCTCGTTGGCTTTCAGTATGGTGTCGATGATTCCGCTGGTTGTCTGTCCGTATGGAATCTCCTTGATTGCCAAAGTCTTCTTATCAACCTTTTCGATGCGGGCACGGATAAGCAGTTTTCCACCACGCTGACCGTCGTTGTAGCGGCTCACATCGATAAGACCACCAGTGGGGAAGTCGGGATAAAGTTGCACGGGTTCGTCGCGAAGCACTGCAATACAGCCGTCGAGCAGTTCGTTGAAGTTGTGCGGCAGAACTATAGAGTTGAGACCTACGGCAATACCTTCTACGCCCTGAGCAAGCAGCAATGGGAACTTTATAGGCAGGTTTATAGGTTCCTGCTTACGGCCGTCGTACGAATCCTTCCAGAAAGTAGTCTTGTTGTTGAAAGCCACCTCGAGGGCGAACTTCGAAAGACGGGCCTCGATGTAACGGGGTGCTGCTGCGCTGTCGCCTGTGAGTATGTTACCCCAGTTACCCTGAGTTTCGATGAGCAGGTCCTTCTGTCCCATCTGCACCAACGCGCCACCTATTGCTGCGTCGCCGTGGGGGTGGTACTGCATTGTCTGACCGACAATGTTTGCCACCTTGTTGAAACGACCGTCGTCTATCTGCTTCATTGCGTGAAGGATACGGCGCTGTACGGGTTTCAGTCCGTCGTATATGTGCGGAACTGCGCGTTCGAGGATTACATACGAGGCATAGTCCAGAAACCAGTTCTGGAACATATTCTTCATACGGGTAATGGTAACGCCTGTTTCGGGATTCTGTTCAACCTCGATAACATCGGTTTCGTCCTGCGGTATATTCTTGTTTTCGTCGTCCATAGTTTCTGATTTTTAGTCCTCTTCCATCCTTAGGTTCTCGATAATGAAGTTCTGACGCTCCTGTGTATTGTTGCCCATAAAATATTCGAGCAGAGCCTTTATGTTGTCGTCCTTCGACAGGGTTACGGGCGAAAGTTTCATATCGGGACCGATGAAGTTCTTGAATTCCTGCCAGTTGATTTCACCGAGACCTTTGAATCGTGTAGTTTCCGAGTTCTTAATTTTCTTCTGGGCCTCATCGCGCTCGTTTTCGGTGTAGCAGTATTTTGTCTCCTGCTTGTTGCGCACGCGGAAAAGTGGAGTTTCGAGGATAAACAGGTGACCCTGCCTAATTATGTCGGGGAAGAACTGCAGGAAGAATGTAATCAGCAGAAGCCTGATGTGCATACCGTCAACATCGGCATCGGTGGCGATTACCACATTGCGGTAGCGGATATTGTCGATTCCCTCCTCGATGTTGAGTGCCGCTTGCAAGAGGTTGAACTCATCGTTCTCGTAAACCACCTTTTTGGTCTTGCCGTACGAGTTGAGCGGCTTACCGCGCAAGCTGAACACCGCCTGAGTGGTAACATCGCGGCTCTTGGTGATTGAACCGCTTGCCGAATCACCCTCGGTGATGAAGATCGTACTTTCGTCGCGACGGGGATTGTTGCTGTTGTAGTGGATACGGCAGTCACGAAGCTTTTCGTTGTGCAGGCTGACCTTCTTGGCCTTTTCGCGGGCAAGTTTCTGTACACCCGACATAGCCTTGCGCTCCTTCTCAGATGACTGGATTTTCTCAAGCATCCTGTCGGAAATTTCCTTGTTTTTGTGCAGATAGTTATCGACTTCGCGCTTGATAAAGTCACCGATGAACTTGTTGACGCTTACGCCCGACAGCGGATAAGGATTACCATCTTCATCTTTCTCTGGCGCCATATTCGCAGAGCCGAGCTTGATTTTTGTCTGGCTTTCGAAAGTAGGTTCAATGACATTTATTGCAATGGCAGCCACAATTCCGCTACGAATGTCCTGCGGTTCGAAATTCTTGCCGTAATATTCCTTGATGGTGCGGGCAATGTGTTCCTTGAATGCGCTCTGATGAGTACCGCCCTGCGAGGTGTATTGTCCGTTTACAAACGAATAGTATTCCTCACCGTTCTGGTCGGTGTGTGTGAATGCAATCTCGATGTCGTCGCCCTTGAGATGGATATGCGGATAGAGTGGTTCAGAATTATGGCGTTCCTTAACAAGGTCGAGCAAACCGTTTTTCGAAATGTATTTCTTTCCGTTGAAATTGAGTGTAAGCCCTGTGTTAAGGTAGCTATAGTTGCGGAACATCGTCTCGAGGTATTCTTCGCGGAAGCGGTAGTGTCCGAAAATCTCCTCGTCGGGGGTAAATTCCACGTATGTACCGTTCTTTTCGGTTGTCGGAACAAGGTCGTATTCCTTCACCAGCTTGCCTTTCTCGAAATCGGCCTGCTTCATCATTCCGTCGCGGAACGACTTAACAGTAAATGTTACCGATAAAGCGTTCACCGCCTTGGTACCCACGCCGTTCAGACCGACAGACTTCTGGAACGCCTTGGAGTCGTACTTACCACCAGTATTCATTACTGATACGGCATCTATCATCTTTCCCTGTGGGATTCCTCGTCCGAAGTCGCGAACCGAAATGGTATTTTCGCGCAATTTGATTTCGATGTTAAGCCCGAAGTGCATACGGAACTCATCGATAGAGTTGTCGATGACTTCCTTGACGAGCACATAGATACCGTCGTCGGAAGCCTCGCCGTTGCCGAGCTTGCCAATGTACATACCGGGACGCAGACGCACATGCTCCAGACCTTCGAGGGTGCGAATGTTGTCGTCGGTGTAGTTGCTTATGTTGTTGTTTTCTGCCATTGAACAAAAATTTTGCTTCGCAAAAATACAAAACCGCTACGCCAAAATCTGACCTATACCTTATTTTTAATTAACAAAGTGGGTGTTAATTACGGAATACGAATCTTTTCTTTAAAAATATTCTGCAAATCATTTTTCCGAAACAATCTTTTTCTTATTGAAATAAAATGTAACTCCAGAGATATTGTCACTGTAGTTGCGGATTATTGTTTCAATATATTCTTTGCGGAAGCGGTAGTGCCCGAAAATTTCCTCATCGGGGGTAAATTCCACGTATGTACCTTTCCTCTCGGTCGTAGACTCAAGGTCGTATTCCTTCACGAGCTTGCCTCTCTCAAAATCAGCACGCTTCGTTTTTCTTTCTCTGAACGTCTTGATGGTAAATGATGCTGATAAAGCATTTGCAAGTTGCGGACCATATAGCGGCACCAATAAGAACTTAGTGTAATCCTCGCTCCAGTGAGCTTTGATACGCATAACCATTACATTTTCGTCAATCATATTATGATGTAATCCTATTCCGTAGTCACGAATAGAAATAGTTTTATCCTTAAGTTCTATTTTGATCTTATCTCCAACTTCCAAGAACTCGCCGATTGACCAATCGAGAACTTTTTTCACGAGTACATAAATCCCATCATCGGGAGACTCACCATTGCCAAGTTTGCCAGTGTATAAAGTGGGGTGCAGACGCACACGATTAAGACATTCAAGTTCATAATCGTACATTGGTTCAATTTTATAATCTTCCATTTGCTAAAAAATTTTTCTGCAAAACTACACGCAACCTACGCCAAAATATGACTGATGTTTATTTATTCATCAAAATTTTGAAGGATGAAAACGAAAGAATAAAATCTCTAAAAGTTTCCAATATATCGGAAACTATTTGGTGATAAGTTGGATTTAAGCATCCTCCAACTTGGTATCATTATCCTCTCGCCTAAATATCTTATATCCGATAAATGCTATCGTAATCGACATCAGCGGGGAAAGGATGTTGAAGAAACAGTATGGCAAGTATTCCAAAGTGGAGACTTTCAGTACCATCGACTGCGTCATGCCGCAGGTGTTCCACGGAACAAGCACCGATGTTACCGTAGCAGAATCTTCGGTTGAACGGCTCAGCAACCGTCCTTCGAAATTCTTGTCCTTGTAAAGTTGCTTGAAGATGTTGCCTGTCAGCACAATGCTGAGGTATTGGTCACCGGTTGCCATATTGGAGAAAAGTCCTGTTGCCACCGTAGAAGTTACAATCGAACGCCGTCCACTGATGCCACGGGCCAAGGCTGTCGTGAGGCTTCTCATCATTCCGCCACCCGTAAGCGCACCACCGAATGCCGATGCGCAGAAAATTAGGAATACCGTGCTTAGCATACCTTTCATGCCACGGGTCTGCACCAAGTTGCTTAGAGTTTCGTTGCCAGTGTCGATGGCGGTACTGTCGAAGTATGTAACCATCAGCCCGCGGAAGCTGTTGCCATCGCCGACTTGTGCCACTATGTCGGGCTGTGCAAAAAGCATTGTTATGCCAGCCACCAATGCCGACAAAAACAATATGACAGCGGCAGGAAGTTTCAGTGCGATGAGTACGGCTGTAAATAGCGGTATCAGCATCAGCCATGGATTTATGACAAAGCTGTTTTGCAGACCTTCGGCAAAAGATTCGGCTTGCGCTGAGCTTTCGGCTGAGTGCATAAGGCTTACCACTAGGAATATTATCAAGGTAATGACGAACGACGGCACAGTTGTTATGAGCATGTAGCGTATGTGCTTGAAAAGAGGCACTTCGCCTACCGACGAAGCCAGAACTGTTGTATCGGAGAGCGGAGAAATCTTGTCGCCGAAATATGCGCCCGAAATTATTGCTCCGGCTGTCCATCCTGCAGAATATCCGTGAGCCGTACCGATGCCCAGAAGTGCTATGCCGACGGTCGCAACTGTAGTCCACGAACTGCCGGTTATGAGCGACACCAAAGCGCAGATTATGCAAGCCATAAACAGAAAGAGCGAAGGCGTTAGGATTTTCATTCCGTAGTATATCATCGTAGGCACTACACCGCTCATCATCCAGCTGCCCGAAACGGCACCGATAAGGAAGAGTATAATGACTGCCGGTCCGATAGTCTTGATGTTGTCGCCTATTGCACCGTTTATCTGGCTCCACGACACCTTGTAGCCAATCATCGCTATTGCGATAGCCACGGCAGCAGCAAACAGCAACGCCGTCTGACTGGCACCGTCGATGGCATCGGAGCCGAACTCCTTGATTACAAGCACCTGCAATGCTACAAGCACAGCAAATGGGATGAGGGCTATTGACCAGTGGATATGAGGGGTATTAGATTCCATATTTATGATATTAGGCTACAAATATACACAATCTATGCTAGTTGCAAAAAAGTTTTTACAACCAGTTGTTTCTTAATGTATTGGTATTAAAATATATAGAGTTATAAAATTAGATTTCAAAACACCATTATTCCACCACCACCTTCTTCTCAACCAACTTCCCGTCAATGTCAAACACCACCAAGTAAACGCCCTTGCCATAGCCAGATAAATCGACTTCGGCAGCATCGACAAGGCTTTCGATACTTGTTACCTTTCTGCCAAGCGAATCGTAAATGTCGGCACGACCTTCATTACCATCGACTGATATATTGAATTTGCCAGAAGACGGGTTGGGGTAAACGCTGATTCTGTTATTACAATCATCTGCAATACCGTCAAGGGTCGGATTGCGATATACTAAAACATCATTTCTGTAGAAAGTATGTAAACCATAGTCTGAACCATCAGTTGCATGTGGTATAGAATACCAAAAGAAGCCACTAAGACTACCTATTCCTTGTATTATGTCTCCATTCCATTTATAATAATTGCCATCAAGTAATAAAATAGAATCTATTGTACTTCCCAAAGTGGCTTGCTCAAACATACTATTATCATATAACAATTGGCAATACAAAGTTTTGTTTGGAGTCCAATCAAAATCATATATCAAATATTCACCAGGCTGCATAAACGGACCATTATAACTTGAAAAATATGCGTATATTTTGTTGTCGTGCGATTCCCTTAATGCGACATAATAATTCCCATCACACAATATCTTGTAATAATACACATCATTAATCAAAGTATCTCCTGAAACCTCGTAATTATATTCCCTATAATAACGTGGATCAAAGATATTTGTCTGCACGACTGTCCATCTGCTTCTTGGCTCAAAATAATGATACCTGCTTATATAGCATTCATCATGACGCGGGTTGTGATATAAGGTTTCATCATTGTTTTGTACACAAAGCAGTTCCTCGCTGCCACCGACAAGGCCAATGCTACCATAGTTGTTAAGCAGTCCGTTGAGAGAACCAATGCCTTCGCACCATACAACCTGCTGTCCCATTGCAGACAGATATAAAGTCCTCCTTTGCGTGTCCCCAACCGTCATGCTTCCAACCGAATCGACAACAAGATTTGTTTGAAGTGCATCTACATAAAACTCATCGCCTTCTTCCAATGTAAAGTCGTAGAGCAGGACACGCTCGTCACCAGCATTACGGAAATAATAAACCTTGCCGTTGTAGGAATACATATAGCCGGCATCAGTCCAGTTTTCGTGGTTTGGGTCTGTCGATTTCATCAACTTGAAATTGGCATTGTGTTCATTGACAAGTTTCATATAATAACTGCCACAAGGAATGTTGTTATACGATGAAAACAGGCTTGTACTCCAGAGCCAGTTTGTGCTGAAGATTGGACTTTCGTCTATTCGTTCGTCACATTCCCAATTGCTGTTGCTCCACATATAACTTCTGTACGACAATTCATCGTCGTTGTAGCACCTAAGTCCCGTATAAACAAACACATCGGCAGGACATTCAGGATAATAGTTAAATCTTTTCTCGCTTCCAATCCTTTCTATTATTCGGTCGCTGTAAATTTCATTATTGTCCTCACCATATAGCCCATAAATTGTACATGAAAATTCCTGCACCTTCAAATCTACACCACTGATATTCTCAATATAGACAGAATCAACAATAAAAGGCGAGACCGAATCGCAGTTTCCAAAGCAATCTAGCGAATAAAAATCAAGGGTATCACCAACATTCAGACTTAAGTCGTACATTTTCTTAAACCTATGGGCAAATCTATCCCAATAGTAAACCTTTGAATTAGACTCGTGTACAATAAATGGCACACCATAATCAAAATATCCCATGCCATCATAATGCACTATATCATGACTTACTCGTTTGGCAATAGTGTCATTTATGACAGTATCTCCTATTACTGTAAACTTATCATAACCATGTGCCTGATACGTAAATAGCTGTTGGTCATCAAATGTCCAAGTTGCACCATCACGGAACCAATTCTGTGCAAACAAAGCCGTACACAGCACTATAAAAAGCGAAATCAAAGCAATCTTTTTCATA
The DNA here is from genome assembly GCA_902790405.1 of uncultured Bacteroidia bacterium. Lineage (GTDB taxonomy): Bacteria > Bacteroidota > Bacteroidia > Bacteroidales > ML635J-15 > Bact-19. Next base: position 6,512 of record CADARW010000035.1, on the reverse strand, counting down.
ACTAATCTATGTTAAACTTTTCCGCAAATATAAACATAATTCTAATTATAACTACATCTTTATGAAGTTATTATACGAAATGGGGGGGGTATATAAAATAGTAGAAAATTTAGACAAAAGTGAAAAAATGATTTTTTTTCAGATGCTGAAACAAGTTCAGCATGACTTTTAGTACAGAATGAGCGTTTACCTTATTCCTTCTTCAACTTTCTCCTTATACCTGCAACAATCTGCATAAGAATAAGTATAGCCGACACCACGCAGCACATACGGGCTATGTAGTCGCCGTACTTTGAGTAGAAGGTGACCTTGTCATTGGCGTTTATGGTTGCGGCAATGCCACCGCGTTGCCACCAGCCGAGCGATTCAACGACATCGCCACGCTGATTGATAATGCAGCTTATACCCGTATTTGCACTTCGTGCTATGCTGCGGCGAGTCTCAACGGCACGCAGGCGCGAGAAACTGCAATGCTGGCGATAGCCGGGAGTGTCGCGCCACCAGCCATCGTTGGTGATGACAAAAATCATCTGTGCGCCATCCTCAACAAAACCACCGCAATGTTCACCAAATGCCGATTCGTAGCACACTGGCACTCCGACCTTTACACCGCTTACATCGTTTGTAAACGCTGTCGGATGTTCCTGTCGTCCGTGACTACCACTCATTCCTCCAAGGTCGGTCATAAGGTCGCTGAGGAAGCCGAAAACTTTTATGTACGGAAGTATTTCTGCACCGGGAACCAGTTTGCTCTTGCGGTAAATCTGCACATACGGACCCGAATCGACCTGCATCGAAACATTGTAGATGTCGTAGTGGTCGTTTTCGCCTATTTCGCGGGCGGTTTCGGTAATGGAAGTGCCGTCGTAGGCCTTGTCGCCATTCTTGTGGTAATAGACCTTGAAAGTGGTCGCACCAACGACGAATTTGGCTTTCGGATAGTCGGCCATAAACTTGCGCACCGCCACAAGCGACGAATTGCCCTGCATGAAGTCTTCCTGAACGGTACTATTCAGAGCCGTCTCGGGAGCGACAAAGTAGTCGGTCTCGGCATTGCCGTAAGTCGCTGCAATGTCAAGTATATTCTCAATCTGCGATCCAAAGGTATTCTCATCAAATTTTTCGCCCCACGGGTCGATATTCGGCTGAATTACAACAACATTCTGCGGATTTTCCTTTTCAGTGTATGTATAGTAACGTATGGCGGAAGAAATTATCGGGACAAAAATGAGCAAGGTTGTAGAAAGAGCAAGCGGCAAGGTCATCATTTCTTTTTTCAACCTAACCGTCAGCATTTTGTACAACAGAGCATTGGCCGTAAGAATCCAAGCCGAGCCGCCCAGATGTCCCGTAATTTCGTACCACTGTACAAACATCACATCGTTGGCGAACGAGTTACCTAGCACCAGCCACGGCCAAGCAATCTCGCTGTTCATAAACAAGTATTCGAAAGCCACATAACAGCTCACAAATGCAATAAGTCCAACCTTTTCGCCACCGCGCCGCCACAATGCATATACAATCCTCATTGTCAGTGCCATTAGCAACGACGATGCAAGCACGGCCATAAATACGCCTGCTGGACTTGCAAAGTAAACCCACCAAGTTGTTATTAGGTTCCAAAGTACAAATGTCAGGTACGAATAGCCGAAAAACTTTGCTCCACCATGCTTGCCGCTCTCGTTTATGATATTCTGCATAAGAATAAGCATAGGCACAAAGCCAACAAGCACAAGCCACGGCAAATGCAGGTTGAACCAGCCAGCACTTAGCAAAAGTGCCGACAACAGGCACAAACCGAACCTTAATGCGACATTTATCCTTTTCATTGCAATTCCTTTATCTTGTTGTAAATGAACTCGGAAACGCCAACCGACTTTTCCACGTATGCATTTGCCTGCGAGCACGATTCGACATATTTCACCTCATCGGAAATAAGTTTTTCGACCATATTTTCAAATTCACCATACGATGAAATTGAAAATCCTGCTCCGCAACCTATCAAGTCAAACGCTTCCTTGAACTTGCGATAGTTGGGACCGAAAATCACTGGCAATCCGTAAACCACAGCCTCGAGCGTATTGTGTATTCCAACGCCAAAGCCACCGCCAACATACGACAATTTTCCATAACGGTACATCTTCGACAGCATTCCAATCGAATCAACAATTATGTACGAAAGTTGCGATGCATCGGCAGTTTCGCACTTCGACAATCGCACAGACGGTTTGTCGAGCATCTTTTCAATTGCACAGAGGTGTTCCTCGTGAATCTCGTGCGGCACAAGTACTGCCTTCAGTCCATCGTGCGAGTTGACATACTGCGAAATAATCTTTTCGTCGGGTGGCCAGGTGCTTCCGCATACAATGACATTACCCGACTGTGAAAATTCACGGAGAAATTCATTTTCGTACTTCTCGTGCGAAATCTGGTACACACGGTCGATACGCGTATCGCCGCAAACCGAAATGTTTTTCACTCCAGCCGATTCGAGCAGATTCTTGGAATTTTCGTCCTGCACAAACATCCATGCAAAATCGGTAAGCACCTTGCGGTAAAACTTCCCCCACGGACGGAAAAATATCTGTCCGCTGCGGAAGATTCCCGAAATGAGGTAAGTATTTATTTTTCTTCGTGCCAGTTCGCGTATCATGCAATACCAGAACTCGTATTTCACGAAAACAGCGAACTCTGGATTTATTATTTCGATGAACTTACGTGCATTGCGCTTGCTGTCGAAAGGAAGATAGCAGACGATGTCGGCTTTGTCGTAGTTTTTCCGCACCTCGTAACCGCTTGGACTGAAAAATGTTAGCACAATTTTCTTCCCTTCGGCCTTATAGCGTTCTATCAGCGGACGACCTTGTTCGAATTCGCCAAGCGAAGCTGCGTGAAACCACACATATTTCTGTCCTGACTCGATTTTTTCGCGAAGTTTTTTCTCCCAGTCCTTGCGTCCCGACACCATAAGTTTTGCCTTGCGGTTGAACGGAACAGCCAACCTAACCGCCATAAAATAAGCACGAATGCAAAGAAAATAGAAGAATTTCATCGTTAATAATAGTAATATTCCTCAGGTGCATGGCGGTAAACAGGCAAAATCCAGCCGATGCGGATCCCAATCATCGAATCGTGATACATGGTTCCATCCTTGCCACGTAAATTGAAATCGTAGTTACGGATTGACTTTGTCCAAGCAAATGTATATTCCACGCCTCCGTAAAAGTTCACAAGTTTTTTGTTGCTCAAGAACTGGTATCCGATGAATCCACGTAAGGCTATACCGTTTCGCAGTCCATCGTAGCCTTTCTTGTAGTCGCCAAGCACCGGTGGTGTGTTGTTTGAACGGTTTTCGATGCGGATATGGTGTTCAAGAATACCTGCGCCAATGTTCACTACTATTCCCGAATTTGGATTTGGCTTGCGGAAAGAAAAAACATAGCCAGTCTTGATTCCTGCGTAAAATCCCGACTGAGTCATGAGTACAGTGCCGTATTCCCCTGCCGAGTTTATGATATTTCCCGACTGGGTCATAATGCCACGCAGAATTGAAACGCCTTTGTCATCATAACCGCCCCAGAGGTAGCTTCCCTCGAATCCGATAATCCAGTTGCGCTTTGTCTTGAACGACAGACCAAGCCCCATTGTCGAGGGATTTCGGTTATATTTTGCCTTCATATCGGTTAACGAAAACTGGTAAGCATAATTTATTTCGCACTGCCATACATTTATGCATGAATCTTTTATCTGTGCAATCGCCGACACAGAAAAAGCCATAATGGCGAGTAATATTAAATACTTTTTCATCATTTTGCAAAACTAATACTTTTTTCGGTTGTGCAAACAAAAAATCTGTACGACCTCACTGAGGTCGCACTTTAACACAATTAAGCTTTGTAAGAATATTTATGATAGAAATCAGCACAACATTCCTACCACAATTATTGTCGCAATTTTTCTACTTATCCCTGAATACCAACACTATAGGTACGCCTGTAAGGTTGAAGTTTTCGCGGAGCTTGTTTTCGAGGAAACGTTTGTACGGCTCCTTGATGTACTGCGGCAAGTTTGCGAAGAAGGCAAACACCGGCGTTGGTGTAGGCAACTGGGTGACATACTTTATCTTTATGTACTTGCCCTTGGTTGATGGTGGTGGGAAATTCTCGATTGCCTCGAGCATAACCTCGTTGAGCTTGCCCGTCGGGATGCGCTGGATGCGGTTTTCGTAAACCTGCATTGCGGTGCTAAGCACATCGCTGATGCGCTGCTTGGTAAGTGCCGATATGAAAAGAATAGGAATGTCGTTGAACGGTGCAATTCTTTCCTGTATGAATTCGCGGTATTCCTTGAGCGTATTGCTGTCCTTTTCGATTAAGTCCCACTTGTTTACAAGAATCACAATACCCTTCTTGTTCTTGCGAATAAGGTTAAGGATGTTCTGGTCCTGCGACTCCCAGCCCTGCTCGGCGTCAATCATCAGCAGGCAGACATCGGAATTTTCGATGGCACGGATTGAGCGCATAACCGAGTAGAATTCCAAATCTTCGGAAACCTTGCTTTTGCGGCGTACACCAGCCGTATCGACAAGCATAAAGTCGTAGCCATACTTGTTGTAGCGCGTGTTTATGGAATCGCGGGTAGTGCCGGCTACATTGGTAACAATGTTCCTCTCCTCGCCTATCAGTACATTGGTAAGCGACGACTTGCCAACATTCGGTCGACCGACAATAGTAATGCGCGGGAGTTCAAGCTCCTCGTCGTTGGGCTTGTCGGGCAAAGCCTTGACAACGGCATCAAGCAATTCGCCAGTGCCAGTGCCGGTAATAGCCGAAATGCAATACAATTCGCCAAGTCCGAGATTGTAGAACTCGTAGCTGTTGACAATCTTCTTGTTCGAATCGACCTTGTTGACCACGAGAAAAACAGGCTTCTTGGACGAACGGAGAATGTCGGCAACGGCAACATCAAGGTCGGTAAGGCCCATGTCAACATCGACCATGAACATCACGGCATCGGCCTCCTCGATGGCAATCAGCACCTGCTTTGAGATTTCGCGCTCAAACACATCGCTCGAATTTTCAACATATCCGCCGGTGTCGACAACGGAGAATGTCTTCCCGTTCCAGAAGCAATGCCCATAAAGGCGGTCACGTGTTACACCGCTTTCGTCGTTCACTATCGCCTCGCGGCGTTCTATCAATCTGTTGAAGAATGTCGATTTTCCAACATTCGGTCTTCCTACTATTGCTACAATGTTTCCCATAATTCGATTAAATTAACAATGGACAATTGATAATGGATAATCTGTGGTGACGCGGCGCGCCACGTCGCCACAAAATCATCAAATTTTCAAATCACCAATTTAACACAATTTTCTCCGATTTCCACCATTCTCTTCCTATACAATCCGCCCAAGGCCTTCTTGAAATTCTTCTTCGAGATGCCGAAAGTTTTGTATATCAGTTGTGGACTGCTATTGTCACAAATGTTCATCTCGCCCTTGTGCTTCTTGAGGTAGGCTACAATCTTGTCCTCGAAGTTGCCGATGTCCTCGTGGTCGTTGCGGAACATGCGGAGGTCGAGCTTGTTGTCGTCGCGGACTTTCTTGACAATCACATCGACCTCATCGCCGGAATGCAGTCCGGTAAAAACTTCGTTTGCATACAATATTCCCAGATACTTGTTCTCGACTATCAGATTGTAGCCCAGACTTGTGCGACGAGTTACCAGTGCGTGAACCTTCTGGTTTTCGTCAACTTGCGGGCGCTGGCTCTCGTCGATGTACTTTTCGTACTTGGTGCTTGCTACAGCGCGGTTGGTGTCCTCGTCGAGATACACATACACTATGTAATCCTCATCGACCTTCAAATCAACCTTCTGCTCCTTGAAGGGACAGAATAGGTCCTTTTCGATTCCCCAGTCGAGGAACGAACCGTACTTGGTGTTGGCGACGCAGGTAAGGCTTCCAAATTCGCCTATTCCGACAAACGGACTACCCATACAGCCGTGAACCTTGCCGTCGGGACCGTTGTACAGAAAAATGCTTTCGGTTTCGCCAATTTCGTATTTTTTCACGAGGTCGATGTTTTCAACTTCGAGAGTTCCGTGCTCGGCTGCGTCGAACAGCAGTTTTTCGCCTTCGAAGCCTACAACTTTCAACTCGTGCGATTTCCAGATTTCAAGCATAATATAATTTTTTGCAAAAATACACATTTTCTGGCACATACAGGCAACCGAATAAAACAACATCTGCGCCCATTCGAAATTTTTGCGTATATACGCATTTTTGTCGAGTAGGATTAGAGAGATAAACTATCATTCATAACAAAATCCATTGATTAACAAATATCTACCTCAATTTAAAAGCTATAATCTGCCACGAACTGCAATTTTGGGATGTTCGTGGCAAAACATAAAACAAACACATTAACAATCAATAAGATACGAACAACTAAATCAAAATTGCACTATAACAGTGCAATTTTTTGAAATTTTTGCACTATTGTAGTGCA
>CADARW010000034.1 GCA_902790405.1 uncultured Bacteroidia bacterium | reverse complement strand
TGTTCGAAAATTTATTAAGGAATAATACAAATGTTTAGAGTAAATCGTAGGTGCGGAAAAAACCGCACCTACGATTTTTTTTGTCTCACATCAAATAATTCCCTACTTTTGTTTTGATAAATGCAATGTATTTATAATTATGAACCTAGAAGATATTTGCAAGAAAACGATATTCGTGGCTGAGAACGCTGCTGAAATAATTAGAAGCCACATCGATAATGCCGATTATGCCATAGATGCAAAAGGTAAGAACGATTTCGTAACTGAAATTGATAAGAAAACCGAAAAGTTCATAGTGTCTGAACTGTCGCAGATTCTGCCCGAGGCAGGTTTTATCGCCGAGGAAAAATCTTCGCAGAAGGTAGGTGAGATCTTCAATTGGATAGTTGACCCGATTGACGGGACCTCCAATTTCATTCACGGGATTTATCCTTGCTCCGTCAGCATTGCTTTGAAGCAAAACGATGAAATCGTTGTCGGCGTGGTCTATGAAGTTGGTTTGAAGGAATGCTTTTCTGCGTACAAAAATGGCGGTGCATGGCTCAACGGAAAGAAAATTTCGGTTTCAGAAGTCAATACCATAGCAAATGCCTTTGTTGCAACTGGATTTCCATACAACCGATTCGAAATCATAAACCCATACATCGACCTGTTGAAGTATTTTGTTACAAATGCACAGGGTGTTAGACGGTTAGGTTCGGCAGCTGTGGATATGGCATACGTTGCTGCAGGACGCTTCGATGCTTTCTACGAGTACGACCTGAAACCCTACGATGTGGCGGCTGGTATAATCATATTGCAGGAGGCTGGCGGTAAGGTTTGCGATTTCTCGTGCGGCGACAATTATCTGTTCGGAGGAGAAATGGTTGCGACAAATGCTTTGATATTTAAGGAGTTTTCGTCCGTTGTTAAGAAGTTTATGAATGAGTAGCGACGGCAAAATAGAATTGAAGCGTCTTTTTTCTGCATCGGTAATCCCTGCCTTCTTTATGGCGTTGGCTTGGCTGATGTTTGCCGCCGAAGGTCTGTTGGATGTCAGTTTGTCGCAATACGGACTAATGCCACGCGAAATTTCGCACTGGTTCGGGATACTCACAATGCCCTTCCTTCATGGTGGACTTTCGCACATTTTTGCGAATACAGTCAGTTTTATAGTGCTGGGAACCATGCTGTTCTATTTTTATCCCGAGAAAGCGCTGCGAGTTTTCCTTATATCATATTTCTTTTCTGGTATACTTACCTGGATTATTGCGTCGGGTGGTGTACACATAGGTGCGAGCGGAATGATTTATGCCTTCGCAGCTTACATTTTCACGGTTGGAGTAAGGAGCGGAAACATACGCAATATGGCGGTGTCGCTGATAATTGTCTTTCTTTACGGCAGTATGGTGTGGGGACTTTACCCGCAGAATACAGGCATAAGTTGGGAAGGACATCTGGCTGGTGCGGTCACAGGGTTGGTATGTGCCTTTATTTTCCCTGTTAAAGTCGAAAAACCAGAGAGTTTGGATGATGACGAAATTGACGACGATTATGAATATTATTCAACGCTCGACGATTCTGATTATGAAATAAAGTACCATTATAACAGCGGTAAAAAAAATGACAAATGATAGCGGCATATTGCAATGGAACGACTATTCGTCGTACATACGCAGGACTTTTGGTCAGCGAGTGCAGAAGATTTCTGTGAATGCTGGTTTTACCTGTCCAAACCGCGATGGAAAGATTAGCACCGATGGCTGCATATACTGCACTAACAAAAGTTTCTCGCCATTTTATTGCAATTCGGATGATTCTATCGCAGAGCAACTTCGCAAAGGAATAGATTTTTTCAGTCCAAAGTACAATGCGCAGAAGTATCTCGCTTATTTTCAGACTTATACCAATACTTATGACAATGTAGATACGCTCAGGCAAAAATACGACGAAGCTCTGTCGGTTGATGGTGTCATTGGATTGGTAATTTCCACTCGTCCCGATTGTGTCGACGATGAAATTATGCGTCTTCTTGCCGATTTTGCAAAAGAAAAGTATGTGGAAATAGAATTCGGTCTTGAATCGACAAAAAATTCAACTCTTGAATTTATAAATCGAGGTCATACATACGAGCAGGCTGTTGATGCCATTATGCTTGCGCAGAATTACGGGTTAATGTCGGGAGTGCATCTTATTTTGGGCTTGCCGTATGAAAATGAGGACGACTTTTATCTTCATGCCGGAAGAATTTCACAGTTGCCAATATCAACGCTAAAGCTTCACCAGATGCAAGTGCTGAAGGGAACAAGGTTAGAAAATTTGTATAATGAAAACAAATCTGCATTTGCCGACTTGTCGTTGGAAAATTATGTGCGCATAGTTTCAAATTTCTTGGACATCCTTAATCCTGAAATTATTGTGGAACGTCTCACTAGCGAATCGCCACGCGAGATGGTGCTGTATCCAGATTGGAACGGACGGAAAAATTTCGAGGTGTCGCATATTGCGAATGCCTATATGAAGAAAAACGATATGTATCAGGGCAGGAATTATAAGGGCTAACAGTCTATTAGAAGACTGGCCTGTCAGTCTGTTCGACTGCGAGACATTTAGCATTGTTTTGAATAGAAATAATTATTACCTTTGGCAAAAAAATAACAGATGAAAAAGATAGCTTTATTTGTTGTAATAATAATGTCGCTGACTGCAATATCTTGCCGTGTTCGTAATTCATGCGAAGTTAATCATTTGGGAACTATTGCTGTTATTAATAGAACTGCTTCTACTGTAGAGCTTAGAGTGAACAGCGAGAAAATTGGTGAAATTGATAATCAGAGAGTTCGCACTATCATTAAGCCGGTTGGCAAGTACGACATAAACGTAATTAAGTATCCTAATGTGTGGGATACAACTGTTAATGTAATTGAGTGTGATACAGTAGAATATGTTGTGAGATAAGTCTGTATGGACCAGAGTAATCTTTCCATATATTCTGCGTCGGCTGGTTCGGGCAAGACATTTACCATCGCATATGAATACATTTCTATGATGCTGAAGGCTGCAGTAGGAACTGCAGATTCTTACCGTAATATATTAGCCGTTACATTCACAAACAAGGCTTGCGACGAGATGAAGTCGCGTATAGTGCTAAACCTTTTCCTCATATCGAATTTCTATAGGGTATCTGGCATATTGAAGTCCAGAATAAATGATATTATTGTTAAGATTCAAGGAAAGACTGGATTGTCTGAGAATGAAATTGTAACAAAGTCGAAAATATATTTTACGCAGATAATTCATGACTATTCCTTTTTCTCTGTTTTCACTATCGATAGTTTTTTTCAGAAAATTGTGCGAAATCTCACCTATGAACTGGGATTACAGCAAAATTATGAATTGGAACTAAATACAGATCTGATTATTTCGCAGCTCGTTGACGATATTATGCTTAGGGCTGAAACCGACAATGAACTGAACACAAATGTTGCTTCGTTGATAGAGGATAATATTGAATTAGGCAACAAGTGGTCGCCTAAGGCATCCATAAAAGATTTTATTTCAATGGCTGTAGCATCGGATTTCAGCGGTTTGGACTATGATATTGATGAATACGAAAGAGAAATAGATACTATTATAAAAGATTTCTGTGTAGAATTCAAGCAAATTGTCGACAAAATTGGTGCCTTGATTCAGCAAAACGGGTTGAAAGAAGAGGATTTTTATAAGCGTGCAAATTATAGCTGTTATTGCAGATTGTCGAATTTGAATATTGAAAAAACGAGTTGTGCGTCAACTATTTTTGAAAATTACTCGGAAGATAAGTTTAAGGAAAATAAGTGGTTTACCAAAACCTCACCTTATTTCCACCTGACAGGTGATTTCGATGCAATTGCGAGCCGTTTAAAGGAACTTGACTATATGAGGTTTTGTTCTGCCTATGTTGTGAAAAAGAATATGAACCTTCTGAGATTGCTTGGCAAGGCTACAGACATTCTGCATGAAAACCTTAACCGTGATTCTGTATTTCTGCTGTCGGATGTACCGTCGATGCTGTCTCAGATAATAAATAGTTCGTCTGATGATAATGGCAATGTTTCGGTAATGCCGTTTGTTTTTGAATCTGTTGGCACCAGATATAACAATTTCATGATTGACGAGTTTCAGGATACTAGCCATAAGCAGTGGGACATTTTTTATACTATGTTGCAGGAAGCCTTGTCGCATGGCTACGGAAGCATTGTGGTGGGCGACATCAAGCAATCGATATATTCGTGGCGTGGCGGCGACTGGCGGATCTTGTCCAGACTTGCAAACAAAGATTTGTTGCCGGATTATGTAAAGACAGAGTTTCTTGATAAAAATTTTCGTACAGCAAGGAATATTGTTGAGTTCAACAACGACTTTTTCAGCACTGAATATAAGAATAATTTAAGTTTGTTCGGCAGTCTTGAATCCTCTGACAACTCGTTTGCATCACTTTACGATGATGTTTGGCAGGAAGTAACCAAGAATACGGATTCGGAAATAAAGGTAAGCCTATATAGTGGGTCGTATAATATGTCGGATGAGCAGCCTATGGTTCGCATATTCAAGGATATGGTTGCCGAAATAGAAAACTTGCAGTTGGTGCACCGTGTGCCACCAAGCAAGATAACAGTGCTTGTGCGTAAGAAAGAAGAAGCAAGTTTTGTGGCAAATGCTTTTCTCTGTATTGCCGATACCGATCGGAAAGAAGGTGTGCGCTATGATGTAGTTTCCGACGAGGCGTTGTTTGTCGCATCGAACCGTGCTGTTAGGATTATTCTGGCATATATGCGCTATATTCTCGACAATAAGGATGAAATTTCGCTTATCGAGGCTTCTTATCTTTATTTCCTCGAGAAAAATAATATTGACAGCAGCTTCGAATTTAATCGCAAGGCGATGCTCGATTCATTCCTTTCCGATTTGTGTCCCGATGATAGCCTTTTCGAAAAACAATCGTTCGAGATTGTTGAAATTATGATAAACAGGTTACACCTTAACCTAAATGAAAAGAATGTGCCGTTTTTGATTGCATTCAGGAATGTGGTGCACGATTTTTCCGAAAGGTCAACCGATTTGCAAGCTTTCATGGATTATTGGGACGAGCGAGGTTTCAACGAAACACTTAAGATTCCCGAAAGCCAGAATGCAATCCGTATTATCACAATTCACAAGTCGAAGGGCTTGGAGTCTGACTATATATTCATACCATTTTGCAACTGGGAGTTTGTCGCCGGAGGTTTCGGGTCGGAGTATTTGTTTGTAAAAGACCCTATTTGTGGAGGCGATTTTCGTATTCCTGTGAAAAGTAACAAGTCGTTGGAAAATACAGCTATGGCCGATGTTTACAATGCCAGTCGTTATGGCAAGGCCATCGAGTCGTACAATCTGCTTTATGTAGCTTTCACAAGAGCAAAGTGCGGACTTTATGTATCGTCGTACATAAAGGAAGGAACAAGAGGCGGCACTAGGGTTTCGTGTTTGCTGACCGACTACTTTTCAAACGAAAGTTTTGACCAAGATATAGTAGATAAAACACAAAATACTGTATTGAGGAAAAGAGGTGAAGGGTGGAAGCGTACGACCAAAGAAGTCGATTCGATTAATATTCAAATATATACTAAAGGAAAACTTCCACAACCTGAGGATATTGATACTACGGGTGATAATAATTTTATAAATGAGTATCCTGTACGGGAAAAGCCTCTTATGAATATTGTGCATCATTTGCGCGAAAATATTGATGGTGACCGCAGTGCAATGATAAAAGGTACTAAGTATCACTCCATATTCGAGCGGATAAAAACCGTCGCAGATGTAGCTCCATCTGTAGCAGTCATGTTCGACAATGGAGAGATAGACATAGATACCTATGAAAAACTTGTTCAAGAATTATGCAATGCATTGTCGATGGAACCTCTCAGCAAGTGGTTTAGTGGTAATTGCAAGGTTTATAACGAGTTCAATATTATCGACCCCGATTCTGACGAAAAGTTGAAGCGTCCCGATAGGGTTATGGTATTCCCCGACGAGCTTGTAATTCTCGATTATAAGTTTGGACAAGAGGAGAATTTGAAAAAATATGCCGACCAGGTGCGCGATTATGCCAGACTGCTGTCTGTTATGAAGCAATTTGCTGGAAAGAAAATTTCGTCGTATATTTGGTACTATTTTAGAAACGAACTGGTGAAGGTCGAACTTTCGGGTGAAACCTGCATTATAAATTTGAATAGTTGATATGAAGAAACTGATAAGATTTTTGGTTAGAAAGATACCACGTCCGATACTGATAAGGTTTTCGGGTTTGTTTTCGATACTGGTGCGACCGTTTTATATTGGACACAATGTTACATGTCCGGTATGCGGAAAATCGTTCCGCAAATTTTTGCCCTACGGCAAAAGCGGTAACGATAACCGTTTGTGCCCAAAATGTCTTTCGCTCGAAAGACATCGCCTTATGTGGTTGTATTGGACTGAATATTCGGATTTCTTCAAAACAAAGAAATCGGTATTGCATATTGCTCCCGAGCAACCTTTTATAAAAAGGTTCAAGAAAGCTGAAAATATTGACTATACAACGGCAGACCTTGTTTCTCCTATTGCCGATTTGCATTTCGACATTATGCAGATACCGCTTGCCGACGAATCCTACGACTACGTCATATGCAACCATGTGCTAGAGCATGTTCCTAACGATATCACTGCTATGAAAGAACTTTTCAGGGTGCTCAAGAAAGGTGGGACTGCAATATTACAGGTGCCTATTAATACTAAATTCGAAACAACATACGAGGATAATTCCATAACTGACCCACTCGAAAGAGAGAAGCATTTCGGTCAGTACGACCATGTTCGTTGGCACGGACTCGACTATCCGAAACGATTGGAGTCGGTAGGGTTTGAAGTAGAAAATTTTGATATAAAAGACCACTTGTCAATGGAATTGGTAGAAAAATACCGACTTGATAAAAGTGAAATCTTATATGTGGCAAGAAAAAAATAATTGTTTTTTTGCTTGCATTAAAAATATTTGTTTTATCTTCGCAGTCAATAAACATACGTATTAATATTTGAAAAGAAAGGAAGAACGCCTATAGAATACACTTTTACTCTGGATTTTTAAACATAAAAATATGGTTTACGACAAGTTCACTGATCAGATGCTGATTGATGCGTTTGTTGCTGGAGATAAAAAGTGTATCGAAGTTCTCATACAAAGGTATAAGACGAATGTTTATTCTTATATCCTTTTGAATATTAAGAACCCCAGTATAGCGGACGATATATTTCAGGATACCTTTGTAAAGGTTATTGCTTCGTTGAGGTCGAACGTGTATTCAGACGAAGGCAAGTTTCTTTCATGGGTGATTAGAATTGCGCATAATCTTATAGTCGATTATTACAGAGCAGAAAAAAATATGGGGACAACATCTAGCGATGAAAATGAATTTGTATTGAATTCTACTAGCATGTCCGATTCTACAGTCGAGGATAGGATTGTAGAGGAGCAGATTTTTGCGGATGTAAGAAAGCTTATCGATTATTTGCCAGAAGAACAGAAAGAAGTTATAATGCTGAGACATTATGGTGGAATGAGTTTCAAAGAGATCGCCGATGCTACTAATGTGAGCATTAATACTGCTCTCGGAAGAATGAGGTATGCTATAATGAATCTGCGCAGACTCGTCGATGAAAAAAGCATAATACTTACAAAATAGCATATTGTATCCTATAATTTGATATTTTGAGGAAACATCTGTTTTTTCGGATGTTTCTTTTTTTTGTTTTTCAATGGCTTATGTAAATGCTTTTTTATTAAATTTGCCTCAAACGTAATGGTATGAATAAATTATTTTTTGTAATCGTTGCACTGCTGTTCCCGTTGCTGGTCTTTTCGCAGATGGATGCAAAAAGTATTCTTATGCAACGTGGCGAATTGTATTTCAGGTTTCAGATAGCACCCGAGAGGCTAAATGAAATTTCGAGAATTGTGTCCATCGACGGGTATCGCAAAGGAACCTGCTATGCATACGCTAATGTGCAGGAGTTTGCCGAATTTCGAAAGTTGGGAATCGACTGTGAGCCTGTGCGCGAATATTATGAAGCTAAGGACGAGTTGCAAATGGCTGAGTCGCTAAATGACATGTTTTCGTGGAATGTGTATCCTACTTATAGCATTTATTGTGAAATGATGCAGTATTTTGCCACAACCTATCCCGAAATTTGCAAGTTGGACACTATTAGTACGTCTTATTCAGGATACAAGTTGCTTGTGGTAAAGATTTCCGACAATGTTAACGCCGACGAGGCTGAACCGGAATTCTTCCTCGGTGGACAAATGCATGGTGACGAGTTGATTGGCGGAATGGTTTGTTTGAGACTTATTGACAAGTTTTTGCGTGATTATGGAACAGACCAGGAGGTTACGTATTTGGTCAATAATATGGAGATTTTCATAAATCCGCTGTCGAATCCCGAAGGAACGTATTTTTTCACCCCCGATTCTGTGAATAATTCGATTAGATATACTCGCGATGGTGAGGAATTGGAGAATTTCTATGATATAAACCGCAATTTCCCAGATGCCAATGCAGGCGAGCATCCAGATGGCAGTGAGTCTTATTCGATTGAAACCGAAGCTTTCATGCAATATGCAGACAATCATCATTTTGTAATGTCGGCCAACTTGCATAGTGGTGCCGAACTGGTGAATTATCCCTTCGATACCGAGCAGGCACTCCCTGCCGACGACGCTTGGTGGCAAATGGTTTCGTCGGAATATGTTGCTTTGGCGCGTCAGGCATGCAACGATCCTTCGTATATGACTGGTGATTTTCCAAACGGATACACAAACGGTTATGCGTGGTACACAATTACAGGTAGCCGTCAGGATTATATGAACTATTTTAAGCATTGCCGCGAGGTTACTTTGGAGTTGAGTATGGAAAAGAGATTGGCGAATGACTTGTTGCCCAGCTATACATCACGAAATATTCCACCTATGATGGCGTATATGAATCGAGCAACAAAAGGTCTACATGGATTCGTAACCGACTCGCTAACAGGCGAACCGTTGCGGGCTATGGTTTTTGTTAACGGACACGATTATTTCAACTCACATGTTTATTCTTTCCTCCCCACTGGCGAATATTACCGTTATTTGAAGGCCGGGCACTACAATGTTTCATTTTATGCAGATGGCTATATACACAAGACCATTGCTGTAGATATTGCCGACGGGGAAGCTTTGCCTCTCGATGTACAGCTTGTACAAGGTTACGACCCCGAGACGATTATTGATAGCAACGATGAGGCAATCTCGTTGTATCCAAATCCTGTTGTCGACAAATTGTTTATCGGTAGCGATAAGCATTTTTCTTCGCTTGAAATTTACGATGTTAACGGCAGATTGCTGCTTTCGAAGAAAAATATTGTCGGCTTTGTTGATGTGTCGATGTTGCCGCATGGGCAATATCTGCTGAATTTGGTTTCGGATGGTAATATAATAAAAACCAAATTTATGAAGATGTAAGTTTCTAATTATGGTAAAAAACAAAAAAGGTCTCATTTCGAGACCTTTTTTATTGCGTATGATTTAATGAAGTTTACTTGAACAACTTCATGAATTCGTCGATAGAGATTTCGCTGTCTTCGAGCTTAACCTGTTCAGCGAGGAAGTCAACAACCTTGTCTTCGAGTTCGTGTTCGTAGATGCGGCGAACTTCGTCTTCCTTCTGGAGAAGTTCCTTAGCATACTTTTCTACGTATTCGTTCGGAACATAAGCCATTCCGTACTGTGCGAACTGAGCGGCAACCATTTCCTGTGCAGCCTTTTCGAGTTCTTCCTTTTCAACCTTTATGTCATTTGTCTTAGCAACCTTGGTCTTGATGAGAGTCCAACGGAGGTCGTCGAGGAACTTCGGGAATTCGTTGTCTATTTCTTCCTGAGTGAGCTTTTCGTTTGTAACCTTAACCCAGCGTTTCAGGAATTCTTCCGGAAGCTTGAGGTCGAGTTTCTTAAGAAGCTTTTCCTTGATGTCGAGCATCATCTTGTACTTGCTTTCGCGCTTGAACGAAGCTGTGATGTCTTCTGCGATGCGAGTCTTGAATTCTTCTTCGGTCTTTACAACGTCCTTGCCGAAGCATTTGTCGAACAATTCCTGGTTAACAGCAGCCTGCTTGTATTCCTTTACTGTCTTAACTACTAGGCGGAAGTTAGGAGTCATGTTGGCAACTTCTTCCTTCTTTGCCTTGAGCATAACAGCTATCTTGCCTTCTTCTTCGAATGCCTTCTTGATGTCGAAGTCGATGATAGTGTCAACGGTAGCGCCAGTGAACTGTTTCTTAATCTTAGCGTCCTTTATGAATTCGATAGCGAGGTTAGCATCTTCGTTCTTGATACCGCCTTCGATTTCCGAACCGTCTTCAGCAATCTGTGTCAAGCTGCCGGTAAGGAGCGACTTTGCAGTTGCCTTCTTAACGTCTTCGTACTTTCCGTACTGGCTTCTGTAGTTTTCGATGTACTTTTCAACGTCCTTGTCTTCTGCCTTTACGATGTACTTGTTGAGTTTGTCTCTCTTCGAGAGCTTGATTTCGAATTCAGGAGCGATGCCGAGGTCGAATGCAAATTCGAACTTTTCGTCCTTTGCAAGGTCGATGGTCTTTGTGCCTTCGTTTGGCAGAGGTTCGCCGAGGATGTTAAGCTTTTCGTTTTCAATGTATTCGCTGAGAGTCTTACCTACGAACTTGTTGAGTTCGTCGGCCAATACAGCCTGAGCGTACATTTTTCTAATAAGTCCCATAGGGGCATTACCTTTTCTGAAACCTTTTATTTCTGCCTTCTGGCGGTAAGCTTTCAAGGTCTTTTCTACGCTTTCTTCAATGTCTTCTCTGCTTACGCTGATATTCAGTGTAAGATTTAAATCGTCAATTTGGTTTTTTACAACTTCCATTAGGTCGTTTTTTTGAAAAATTACTAAATTACAAAATCATATAATCTAAAAAACCGCACTTAAAATGTCATGCGGTCGGTTGTACGGATGAAGGGACTCGAACCCCCACGCCTTTCGGCACTAGATCCTAAGTCTAGCGCGGCTACCAATTACGCCACATCCGCGAATTGCGGTGCAAAGATACAACTTTTTTCGATAGGAAATTCAATATTGGTGTTTTTTTTCTATGGGGAATATGGATGATTGTAGCGGAGTTTCTTTGTTGTTCATTTACAGATAATTACGTTATGTTGTAGTGGTCTGGGCATTTGTATTTTCCACTTCGGAAAGCGAACCTCTTTTCTTCATTTTTTGCCCACATTTTCATGATATACTTTTCTTTTTGTGTAAGTGTTTGTATATCAAATGTTAAATGCCCGAAAAAGATAATAATTTGTTTCAAAACATAGGTAAATTTTAACAAATTTTGTTTCAAAACATAGGTAAAATTTGATTGAATTTGTTTCAAAGCATAGGTAAACTTGGATTGTTTTGTTTCAAAGCATAGGTAAACTTGGATTGTTTTGTTCCAAAACATAGGTGAAATTTGATTGGAGATGTTTGAAAACATAGGTAAAATATGAGGTGTCATAAAATCGACATAGTTACAAACGATGATAGTCGGAATCTCAATATTTTTTCACGATTCCGACTATAATTGTTTAGGAGAACAAATGGATGTTGTCGATGTTGTCTGGATTTGTAATCCAGATTGTATGAATATAAGGATTTTTAATCCGCTACTGTAACTTATGCTTATTTGCGCATTGCAAATGCTTATATTCAGCCGTTTCGGATTATAAATCCGAAACGACATAATTATCAATTGTCCATTGTCAATTATCAATTGAGAATCACCTCTATCGTCCTAACCTTCTTATCGTCTTGTGTGATAATGACTTTGGTAATACCGTCGGGGAGGATATGGTCAATTTTTTCCGACCATTCCATGAAGATGTAGGCACCGCTTTCAAGGTATTCCTCGAAGCCCATGTCATATACTTCGCGTAGGTCGTCGATGCGGTAGAAGTCGAAATGGAAAATCTGTCCGTATTTCTTTGAGTAGTACTCGTTTACGATGGCGAAGGTTGGGCTTGTGATTTCGTCCTCTACTTCCATTTCGCGGCAAAGTTCCTTCAGGAATGTGGTCTTGCCTACACCCATTTCGCCATAGAATGCAAAAATTTTCGCATCGCCAACTATTTCAAGGAAACGTTTGGCAGCATCGCGAAGCTCGTCAAGGTTATTAACTGTTATCTTGCACATTGCCGTCGGTTTATTTGTGAATGAATTCCAATATCTTTGCTGTTATTGCTTCTGCATCAAGTCCGAACTTGTGAAGCAGGTCGGCTGGCTTTCCCGATTCACCGAAGCAGTCGGGCATACCGATAATTTTAATAGGTGTAGGACGGTGTTCGCCAAGGACTTCGGCAACGGCACCACCAAGTCCGCCTGTAATCTGGTGCTCCTCGATGGTGACTATTCTGCCGGTTTCGTTCGCAATGTCAACAATGGCCTGCTTGTCGATTGGCTTCAGCGTATGAATATTCATCACGGCGGCTGAAATTCCGTTTGCCTCAAGGCGTTCTGCCGTCTCTAGAGCTGTCCAGACCATCGAACCTGTGGCTATCAGTCCGACATCCTTGCCGTGTCGGAGCCACTGGGCCTTGCCGATTTCAAACTTGTCGTTCTTGTCGGTAAAGTTCGGAACAGCCTCGCGTCCGTAGCGGATGTAACAAGGTGTGTTCAACTGCTTTACGGCAGCAACTGTGGCAAGGTAGGTCTGGTTCTCGTCGCAGGGACTGAGGACTGTCATATTTGGCATCGCACGCATTATGGCAAGGTCTTCGAGAGCCTGATGTGTTGCGCCGTCGGGTCCGACTGAGATTCCAGCATGTGCGCCACCGATAATTACATGAAGGTTGTTGTAGCACACCGAGACGCGTATCTGGTCGATACTTCTGAGCGCCGAGAATACCGCGTAGGTCGAGAATGCCGGAATTTTTCCCGAAAGTGCAAGTCCTGCTGCTGTTGCTGCGGCGTTCTGTTCGGCAATGCCCATCGAGAAGAACCTTTCGGGATGGCGTTCCTTGAAAAAGTTCATGCCGACGGAATTGGTAATGTCGAGTCCGAGGCATACGATTCGCTTGTCGGTGTCGGCAAGGTCGGCCAGTGCTTTGCCGAATCCGTTCTTTGCGTGGGTTATTTCAACTTGCTTCATGGCGTTTTATTTTTCGCGTTCGATGATGTATTCTGTAATTTGCTTCAGGTAGGTGCAGTAGTCGCTTTGTGGCAAAGTGCCAATAAGGTCGAAAACTTCTTCCTTGATTTCGTTTGTCCGTTTCTGGCAGCCTTCCATTCCGCCCTTCGCGACGACTGTCCTGCGAATCTGCTCAATGTTTTCGGCTGTGCGCTGACTTTTCCAAAGTTGCTTAAAATCGGCTTGTTCGCTGTCTGTCATGTTGTTCCATGCGCAGATGAGCGGCATTGTAACCTTGTTTTCCTTGATGTCGTTACCGCTTTCCTTGCCGGTTTTACCGTTGGCGGAATAGTCGAGCATATCATCCTTTATCTGGAAGATGTAGCCGATTTTTTCGCCGATTTTGCCTATTGCAGCAATTTGCTGTTCGTTTGCCCCGGCGGTGTATGCGCCGATTTTCATGCACGATGCTATGAGCGAAACCGTCTTTCGAAAAATGATGTCGAAGTAGCGGCTTTCGTCGGTGCTGAAGTCGGCAGTGTCGAGCTGAAGAAGTTCGCCTTCGCTCATTGTGCAGACGGTTGGCATAAGCATGTCGATGATTGTGTGTTCGCTGTTAGCCGCAGCCATGCCTATTGCCTTTGCCATGAGGTAGTCGCCAGTGAGCACGGCCACCTTGTTGCCTTGTGTGGCGTTGATGGTGGGGGTATTGCGACGCAGTTCTGCTTCATCGACAATGTCGTCGTGGATAAGTGTTGCGTTGTGCAGTATTTCGAATAGTGGTCGAACCATACCGTTGCGAAGCCCTTTGCAGGTATCGTCTTCACTGCCCAATCCAGCGGGTGTTTCTGCAAGTCCTGAGGGTCGTCGGTAATGTAGCAGTCAGTGAGGCTCACGCTACGGTCGGTAGGATTGTACAGTTCTATCCATGCTCCGTAGTTGAACGACGGATCGACAAACATATCGACATTGTCGGACATGATTTCGTTGATAACGATAGAGCCCTCAACGGCATCGTTGCGGATAACGTTAAGTTTGCAAGTAGCCTTGATATTGCTGTTCGATGGCGACGCTGCCATGATGGTGCATTCGCCTTGGCGCAGGGCTCGCACATTGCCGTTCTGGTCAACGCTTGCCACACTCGTGTTACTCGACGACCACACAGGTGCCTCGTTGGCATCCTGCGGGAGGATTGTCGCCGTCAGGGCGCGCAACTCGCCAGTCGCAAGTTCCAATTCCGTGGGATTGAGGGATATGGAGCTTATGGCAATGGGAGTGCCATAGTATTCGAGTTTGAAATTGTCGAACAGCAACCAGTTGTCGTCTATGAACTCCTCACTTACAAGCCCAAGTTCCAATTTGCCGTTCGTCACAACGACTTCCACCACATTGCCCTTGTACATGCCTTGCGTGAAAGCCCATTCTCCTGCGTCCATACTGGCGGGATAGTATTCTTTCTCCTCATTACCCCAGTTGCCGCCAGGCCCCCAGTTTCCCCAGCTGTTAGCCTCGCTCCACGAACCCGTACCATTTTGCTCCTTACGGCTCTCGCTGAAGATGCTCTTAATCGCCACCTTGTTAGAGTTTGCGAATACGTAGGCCGTAATGTCCTCCATATCGGAGGAATAGTACTGGTAAGCCGTAGAGAGTGCCTGCGTGCGGAAGAATCCGTCCACACTCAGGCGATAGCGCCCATTGGGAACATTGAGCGACTGACTCATTCTGGCAGAACAGTTCCACAGTTCCATTGCGCCATAGGAGCAACGCGGACCGCCGCTTGAGCCGCCGTTATTATCATACGTAACGTCCCAGCCGTCCCACGTACCATTGTCCAACGTGGGATTGGCAAGGTAGGTTTCCGTCACGTCCATCCACACTTGTGCCGATGCCGTCGCAAAGTACAGCACTACCATCCAGACACAAAGTAAAAGTTTGCGAATTGTCATATCTGAGGGTGTAATATTTCTAATTTGCTGCAAAAATACGTGATTATCTGCAAACCTCCGCCCTTTTCCGCCATTTTTTTGGAATATGCCGTTCTCGAATACGACAAATCAGGGCACATTTTTAACCTTCTCGCGGCTATTCTACACGGATTCGTTTCAAGAATCTCCGCATTTCGCTGGAAAATACTCGCATTTCGTTGAAAAATACTCGCATCTCGTTGGAAAATACTCGCATCTCGTTGGAAAATACTCGCATCTCGTTGGAAAATACTCGCATCTCGTTGGAAAATAC
>CADARW010000033.1:15802-40439 GCA_902790405.1 uncultured Bacteroidia bacterium | reverse complement strand
CACAAAAAAAGGCTGCAATCGCAGCCTTTTTCGTTATTTCATTAATTTTGTCCAAAAGTAATATTATAATCAACACCCACAATCAAACCACCATATTCCTCATCGTAGTAATAACGGGTAAATTCGCCTTCTCCAAACAGTCTCGGGAACATTTTCTTACATAGGTCTTCTGTGTTATATACAGTGTCGGTGGTTATAAGGCCATCTTCCACCCTGATAAAGCGCGGATTGTCTTGTCCAGCATCTGTCTTTGCTATGCCTTCGGTGTCGAACACAATCTTACTGAAACAGTCGAGACCATTTTTCTTGACATACGCAGCGGCAGCTTCTTCATTGTCAGCAGAAACTACAAGGTATATAGGTGCGTGTTCAACAACTTTATTGTTGACAAGCAGCGAATCGATAACCATTCTGTCACCATCAGAAATTTCGTCCTTGCAATAAAAGGCAAGCACCTTATATATTCTGTCGGCCTCAGGCTTTACTAATCCGATGAGCGGACTATTTTCCGGAGAATTATTTTCCTTGTATTCTTCCCAATCCTTATACTTTTTCTCAAGGTCTGCACGGCACGAATCGATGTACTCCTTGTAGTCGCGTTCTGTCTTTGTCAGTTTCAAGTAGTTCACCTTTACTATAGAGTCGTTGACAGGTTCAATGTTGACCAGTATTCTGCCATTCGAGAACCACGGCCACACAGCATTATAGATTTCACCCAAATAGTTCAAATCCTTATCGGTAAGGACAAGCGTGTGAAGTGTTTCGCCATAGTATTGGAAATCATAGCTTATACCGCCCCAATATACGTCGTTAGTCATGTCGTATTCGAGACTTACCTGCACCTCATTATTCTCGTTGTAAGGATTTATCTCTGTCCAGAGCTTCTCGTTGCCAGAAGCCAGTTGAAGTTTAAATGTCTTATTGGTATCTAAAGGCATCGTAGCTTCTGCCGGCTTACCAACATCCGATATTTTCTTGCCCGTTTCCAAATCGTAGTACTGCTCTTTGTCATTGACTAGAAACACAAGCACATCCTTGCCATCGGCATCCCAAAGATCCGCAGGAAGCGTTCTGCCGTACCTTCCCCCTCTGTCTTCTGCGTTTACTAATACTTCCTGCGTCTTATATACTTCCAATTCGTATACTGCAGGTCCAGACTTCGTGTTACGGTTGCACGAAACTAACGTTGCTATTACTGCGGCAACTCCTAATAGCCAAAATGTTTTTCTCATAAAACTAATCTCCTAAAATTTAATGTTATACGAATAAAAAATCAAACTTGCCTGTCTTTCCTTTTCTCTCCAAAGCGCAGAACCTTCTCCAGAATGATTAAACATATTATATCAACAACTCTATTCCATCATCATATCGGCAACAAAAATAAACAATTATTCTTAATAAATATCCAAAGGTTAAAAAATAAAATTTAATATGTTTTGTATACCACAATAACGCACAAAAGGCGGATTTATTGCACATCCGCCTTTTGTATATTGAAAATTTCTGCCTTTCGGCAAATAAATTGCTTATATATAAATAATTAAGCCTTCAGTTCCTTGACTAAATTTTGTATTCTCTTCAAGGTTTCGTCCTTACCGATGACTTCAATCATATCGAAAACGCTAGGACCTTTGCCTTCGCCAACGATAGCCAGACGGAAAGGCGACATAACCTTGCCAAATCCCCATTCGTTGCCTTCTATCCAAGCTTTTACAGCACCTTCGGTAGTTTCGGGCTTGAAGTCGGGGCATTTGTCGAGTATGGTAATCAACGTTTCGAGAACCTCGGCAGTGTCTTCCTTGCAAGCTTTCTTCTTGAACTTTTCGTCGAACTGGGTAGGAGTCTCGAAGAAGAAGCGGGTTTCGTCCCACATTTCGTGGATAAACGAAATACGTTCCTTCATAAGTTCGCAGATACGTACTATGTCGAACTTCGAGTAGTCGATGCCACGAGCGTCCAAATCCTTGCGGAAAAGTTCTGCGACCTCTTCTGCCGACTTCTTCATTATATACTGATGGTTGAACCACTTTGTCTTGTCGGGATCGAAACGGCTTCCGCTCTTACCAACGCGCTCGATTGTGAATTCCTTGATAAGTTCGTCCATCGAGAAGATTTCCTGCTCGGTGCCAGGATTCCAGCCCAAAAGTGCCAGCATGTTGATGAAAGCCTCCGGGAAATATCCGTCTTCGCGGTAACCCTTGCACATTTCGCCGTTGTTGTTGAACTGCATCGGGAAAACAGGGAAACCGAGCTGGTCGCCGTCGCGCTTGCTGAGCTTGCCCTTTCCGCTTGGCTTGAGGATAAGCGGCAAGTGTGCGAACTTAGGATGTTCCCAGCCAAATGCTTCGTACAAAAGTATGTGCAACGGCAACGATGGCAGCCATTCCTCGCCACGGATGACATGGGTGATTTCCATCAGATGGTCATCTACAATGTTTGCAAGGTGGTAAGTTGGCAGGCCATCGGTCTTCATCAGCACCTTGTCGTCCATTTCCTTGGTGTTGAATGTGATGTCGCCACGGATTTCGTCGTGGGTTTCGAGCACGCGGTTTTCAGGAACTTTGAAGCGCAAAACGTATGGAGTGCCGTTTTTAAGCAATTCGTCAACTTCTTCCTTGCTAAGCGAAAGGCTGTTGCGGAGGCTCATACGAGTGGAAAAATTGTAGATAAAGGTTTTGCCTTCCTTCTCGGCTGCAGCACGGAGTTCGTTCAGTTCCTCCGGAGTATCGAAAGCCATATAGACACTACCATTGTCGATGAGTATCTGTGCATATTTTGCATAAATGTCCTTGCGGTCGCTCTGGCGGTACGGACCGTATTTTCCGCCTTCGCGGATTCCTTCGTCGAATTTTATGCCGCACCATTCGAGCGAATTCATAATGTATTCCTCGGCACCCTCAACGTAGCGGGTCTGGTCGGTATCTTCGATTCGGAGAATCATCTGTCCGCCATTGTGACGGGCAAACAAATAGTTGTACAACGCGGTTCTAACTCCGCCAATATGAAGCGGTCCCGTAGGACTAGGTGCAAATCTTACTCTTACCATGATGTTTTAATTTTTTGTGGTGCAAAAATACAATATTATTTACGAATTACGAATTACGATTTTAGATTGATTTGTGGGGAATGTTATTGGGTTAAATATCAGATTCCCATTTTGAAACATTATTTTCAATGTATTCGGAAATGCGATTCATTTCGTTCTGGTCGCGAATAATGTGGTCATAAAAACGGGGTTGCCATTGGAATGGAATGTCATTTTGACGGGCAAATCGTGTAACGGATTGTTTGAAACCGCCAATCATGGTTGATAATCGGCCCTGATGATTGGCAATTTTTTGCATGGGTTCGTTTTTGTTTTCTGTAGAAACGCGCCATGGCAAGGTTCTACAATCGTTATCGGAAATTATTGCAATTAAATGAATATGATCGGGCATAATTACATATTCGGGAATTTGTGCGTATGGGTTGTGTTCCGAAATTTTTTGCACACATTCATCCATGTATTTCCCCACCGCCGACATTTGCATTTCGCCGTCAACGATTTCCCCGAAATAATGTTTCCTATCCTTTGTACATATCGTAATGAAATATTCACCGCCATTATAATCGTGCCACGATGCGCGTTTAGAACCAATACGGTATTTATTTTGAAATTTCTCTGCTGGCATAAATTGACATTAATCAAAATGCAAATATACACCTATTTGTCATTTTTTGAAAAAAGGTCGCCTTGTTTCAGACGACCTTTTGTTAAAATCATAATACTCTACCTCATTACGTTTACGGTACCTTTCCGCGTCTGGCTGTTGCCGTAATTGTCCACCGTCTTTATTATCCAGTAGTACACGCCAGCCTCGACGGCAGTTCCCACATTGTTTACCTTGCCGTTCCATTGTACCGACGGGTCGGTCGAAGTAAACACAACATCTCCCCTCGAATTTGTTATACCAAAACTATATGTCTTGAAATTTAGATCTTCGCCTATTGGTCCGAATGTCGAATTTATGCCATCACTGTCGGGTGTAAACGCATTCGGAACATAAAATACATGTGTAATAACAACTTTTACCGTCTTGGTGGTTTCTGCCGAACATTCGCCATCGGCAAGAGCCAACTTTATCGGATAGTCGCCACTGCGGACAAACTCGTATTCAACCGACTTGTCGGCAAACGACTTGCCGTCGATTTCCCAATTGTATGCCAAATTGACCGTTCTGCCAGTATAAAATGTATAGGTGTTGTCGGTTGAACGCCACGAAAAATCAACTATAGGTGTTTCACCAATTGTAATTGCATTAAGAGTTGTCTTTTTCAACAACTTTCCGCCACGATATACCGATGCCGTCGGAGTATATATACCTTTCTTGCGGTATTCGCAGGTTGCATTGCTGCCGTTGCCCTGCTTTCCGTTGCCGAAATCCCACACAACTTCGCAGTCAGCTTCTACGCCAACAGCTACAAACTTTGCCGTAGCTGGGGTACAATGCTTGTCGCATGAAAAAGAAAACACAGGTTCCGAAATTACTTTCGGGGTTTGCTTGGGCTGATTGTCCTGCGCATTGGTGGCTACTTCCAGTTTTTCGTTGCTAGCTGGAGTTTCTGTTCGAATTGCAGGTTCGGTCTTTGTTTCGGGTATTTCAGTATTATTTGTTTCAGCAACTTCGGTAGTAGCTGTTCTGCTCGACTCCGAAATTCTATCATTAGGCATTGTAGAATGTTGTTCGGTTGTGTATGTAGTATTTTCGTTAGTTTCGATGCCTTGCACCGTGTTCGAAATTTCTGATTTTGCCAAAGGTTCTTCTGTCAAAGGCTTTTCGCCGTTGTTCCACAGCACAGCCACAAGTACGCCGGCTACAACCAATGCACCTGCAGCTCCGCCGACAATAAATTTGCCGAACCTTTGCATAAAGGTCTGCTTTGGCAGACGCTTTTCGAGCTGTGCCCAGCCGTTAGGGTTGAATTCACCCTCGTATTCGGATAATATTTTCTTTAAATTACTCATTTTCGCCGTATTTATCTATAAACATCTGTTTCAATCTCATTTTTGCCTTTGCCAGATTCGACTTCGATGCCCCCACCGAAATACCGAGCCTGCTGGCAATCTCGTTGTGCGAAAGCTCCTCAACCACATACATGTTGAATACCGTTCTATACACGGGGCTTAACTTCTGTATAAGTTCCACTATTCGCCCAGCATTTTTGTCATCTTGTGCAATGCGTTCCAATTCTTCGTCGCTATCGTCAACATAATCGGTGCGTTCCTCTTCAATTTCGGAGAACTGCTGCTTCGACGACTTGCGCAACGAATCGATAACATTGTTCACAATGATGCGTTTTATCCACGATACCAAAGAACCTGAAGGCTGATAGCCTCCTATCTTGTCGAACACTTTCACATAACCGTCCTGCACGAAATCCATTGCCTCGTCGTAGTCTGACGAATAGCGAAGACAAGCACCAATCATTTTTGTAAATGTCTGGGTGTAAAGAACTTCCTGATAGCGCCTGTCATTCTTTACACAGCCTTCCACGATTTTCATTGCATCGTTGGCATTGTTTATGTCCAACTCTTCCATTCGCATACATCCAATAAACGATAATAAATTTAAACGGTTGCCTGTTTGTTCCTATTTTTTTTGCAATTGCAAAAATAATCATTTGAGCAGAATTCTCCTCTTGAAATCATCTTTCGACAACAATCAAAAATAGACAATTCCATTTGAATCCAATAGATTTATTTTCAATTATCTTAAAAATATTATATGTACCATATCGAAAAGGAAAACACAAAATAATCAAACGCAACTTGTTATAAAAAAATCTTATTTCTTAATTTTGCAGTCTGTGAAAAAAATAACTTTGCAAAAAAATTGAATTTATGACCGACAACAAATCACAAACCAACTACGGTGCCCTGTCGATACTTATAATAGTATTCTTCTTCTGGGGCTTCATGGCAGCAGGGAATAGTATTTTCATTCCTTTCTGCAAGCATTATTTCAACTTGGACCAGTTCCAGAGCCAGCTTATCGACTTTGCGTTCTACCTTGCATATTATGTAGGAGCATTGATTCTTTTTGCCTACTCGGTGGCAAAGCGCAGCGACTTCATTGCAAAATCGGGCTACAAGAAATCAATCGTGTACGGATTGCTACTATCGGCTGTTGGTGCGGCAGCAATGATTGTTGCTGTTGGTGCCGACAACTTCACAGGAATGCTTATCGGATTGTTTGTTGTAGGACTCGGCTTCTCTTTGCAGCAAACGGCAGGAAATCCCTTCGCAATAACCCTTGGCCCGCCAGCCACTGGTGCATCACGAATCAACCTTTGCGGAGGCCTCAACTCGTTTGGTACGGCCATAGGCCCGATTATCGTGGCATTGCTTCTTTTCGGAACTACCGCAGCCGTTAGCGACGAGGAAATCGCCAACCTCGAAATCAGCAAGGCCCAGATACTTTATGCAGGCGTTGGCGTTTTGTTCCTTATTGCCGCAGCAATATTCTTCTTCTCGAAGAAACTGCCAAACGACACCTCTGACGAAAAGACCGAGAAGTCGAGCAAGGCACTTGTCGCCCTCACTATAATGACGGTACTGCTAGTTGCAATGTTCATACCTGTTTTCATGAGCTACCGCGAAAGTTTTACCGCAATGGAAAATGTTGAGATTTTCCGCGTGATATTCCTATTGGCTGCACTTCTGATTGTTTTCGTAACATTGCTTTCTGTCAATGGCCTGGCAAAGAAGAAATCGGAAGGCTGGGGTGCAATGAAGTACCCGCAACTTGTATTTGGTATGCTTGCAATCTTCGTCTATGTAGGCGTTGAAGTTTCGACAGTAAGCAACTTTGGCGAACTTCTGCAGAAACCCGACTTTGGAGGTTTTGCCGCCAACGAGGTTGCACCGTTTATCTCGATGTACTGGGGCAGCCTTATGATAGGCCGCTGGACTGGTGCAGTTGCCGCCTTCGACTTCAAATCTACAACAAAGAAGATTCTTACAATAGTCGTTCCGCTGGTAGCATTTGGCGTAGTGCTGGGCGTAAATGCAATTTCGCAATACAGCATCGTGGTTCTGCTTCCATACATCGCTCTGATAGCAATACAGATAGCAGCATTCTTCTTCACCAAGAACAAACCGGCACGCACCTTGTTCATCTTCGCAGTACTTGCAGTATGTATGATGCTCGTAGGCATTTGCACCGAAGGCATGGTTTCGGTTTATGCAATTATGGCTGGAGGTTTGTTCTGCTCCATCATGTGGTCGTCGATTTTCAACCTTGCACTGGCAGGACTCGGCAAATACACAACCCAGGGTTCGGCATTCCTCGTGATGATGATTCTTGGTGGTGCTGTAATTCCTCCAATCCAGGGCAAACTGGCCGACTATATGCAGACGCTTTCGCCAACCGAAGGGTTCGGAATACATTATTCGTACGTAATACCTGTCCTATGCTTTGCATTCCTTGCATTCTTTGCAATGTATGTAAAGAGGATTCTGAAGAAACAGGGAATCGACTACGACAGCGAAGTGTAGGGAATAGTTTCTAAGTTTAACTTCGTTGAGGGCTTCGCCGTTCTATGCCTGCGGCGTTTGATGTGCTACGCACGTTTCAAGGGCTTCGCCGTTTCTAAGTTTCAATGGCTGGCGCCGTTTCTATGTGCTACGCACGTTTCAAGGGCTAAAGCCCGTTTCTGGGTTTCTAGTTTCTATGCCTGCAGCGTTTCTGAGTTTAACTTCGTTGAGGGCTTCGCCGTTCACGTTTCTGGTTCTTGTCGAGTCGTGGCGCGCCGCGACTGTACAAGATTCAAAGCTAAAAGGCAGAAAGGCTAAATAAGGCAGCAAGACTGTCAGCCTGTTAGACTTTTAGCCCCTTTTTGTTGCCAATTCTAAACACTTTTTATTTCCCAAAAACACCCAAAGAGTCACTTTGTGCTTAAAATTTCGACATATATCTAAATTTAAAATATTTACGTATGTTTTTTTTACACATATTTCACTTACAAATTAATCTATATATTTGCAATGTGAATCAACTTAAAATTATTGAGTTATGAAAAGAACATTCATCATATCACTACTTGTTGCCGCAATGGGAATGATAGCATTTGTAGGTTGTGAAAAGCCAGAGACGGATGAGCGTCCAACAGCAATTGCACATCAAGTAACGGATAATCCACAAGGAAGTACAACTCCTGTAAATCACAATACAACGTTGTCATATACGGGTTGTCATTCAAGCCAAAGGGATAGTTATTATGGAGAAGTGTCAACAAATTATGAAAATGGCGTTTTATTGTTGAATATTGAAAATTTTAATGTTAATTGTGGTATTGATAGCCTTTCTGTAGTTTCAGAAATTGACTCTCAAACCATTAATGTAAATATAAATGAAATATGTGAATTGCAAACCAATTGTTTTTGTCCTATAGATGTAAATTATTCAATCGACAATATAAAACCAGGAAATTACGAATTGATAATAATAACAGCTGGATTGATTTTTTATCAAGAAGAAATAATTTGTGAATAGTTCGTACATCCACAAAAAGTCTCCACAAATATTATTGTTTGAAAAAATTCTAATCCCCGCGCAACGAAATCGATGTTTCCGTTGTCATAGGGATACAATAGTATTTTCATCATAGATTTTTCATCATTATGAAAAAAGGCAGAGGTTCCCCGCCTCTGCCAATTTTTTACATAAAAAAAAGAAATACCTTTGTCCATATCGTAAATTGCCTTAAATTTGCCGTGTTATTAACTTTAAAGTTTTGTAGATATGAGAACTATATTGTTGAGCATTTTAATGCTATCGCTAGGATTCTTCAGCATTTTTTTGCAATCTTGTTCGAAAAACAAGGGCTTGCGTGTAATTGAAACAGAAGATGCTGTCATACAGTACCCTAGCAATTTGTCGCTTATTAACGACAGTATGCTTTTGATTGATGATCAGTCAATTTCATTTTCGCTTAATACGAATACAGGAGAACTGAAAAAGTTGGACGAGGATGAAAAATACATCGAAAAGTGCTATGCTGCAATCGCTAACTACAACTATTTTGGAGGCAAAATACTTCAGCGTGAACAAGATTTTTCAATTGTATATCCTCGTTTTTCATGTATTGACAAGAATTGTGCAAGTGTAAGACTAGTTAGCGTTTCTGTATGCATAAAAGAGGATTCCTTTTCATCAGCAGTGCGACAAGCAGTTTTTGTTTCTGGTCCAAATGGAGACAAACTTCTTGTTGAGAAAAATGATTCAACTGTAATGCCATATCTTAAACTTGCATTTGGAAATGCCTACATTTCCGATACATTGGTTATTATGCCTAGAGTTGCATACTTCACAAAAAACACCACCCCCGACACTTTACCGCTATTGTCGGTATTTTCAATCGACAATGACGGAGACTTGAGCTACAAAAAGGATTTGTATTTTAAGAATGTGCCAGCCTACAATACATGCACCTGCGACGATAAAAGTGACGAATGCCACAGCGTGTCTTCGTTCTCATTCCATACTGCCAACGGGAAGATATACCTATCCAATGGAGTGGACATTTACGAGTATAGTAATGGAGAAGTGTCAAAGTTGGCAAGCCCGGCACAAAACAGCATAACCGCGTTCAGATTTGATGGCGACACAATATATACCATAGAGGAAGACACCGCCAAAGTTTACACAGCCAATGCATATTCGCTAAATACGCAGAAGCCTATAGAATGCAGATACTGCATTCCTGCCGGACTGGACATCCGCACAATCGATTTTATTGGCGAAAACCTATATGTCCTGCATTTCGAGGGAGAGAATTTTTATTTACTGACAATCAAATAGTTTTAATATGAGATTTTTAAGATTTTTAGTATTTTTCATTGGTGCTGCCTGCATGCTTGCATCGTGCAAAACAAAAGTTGAGAATGGTTATGTTGCGTATATAAATGCTAGGGAATGTATCAATTTGACCGACGGTAATACATATATGTTATCGAATCCCGAGTTCAACAAAAAGCTACGCGACAACAATGTGACCATTGTTTTTCCAGACATGCGCGAAGTTGAAAAAAAGAAGACAATCAAAGATTATTCCGTCGAAGGCATGAATGTCATATTCAGCGACAAGGAAATGGAATACTACAAGAAACTCTCGGGCACAGATTATTCTGCAATGCTGAAGATTAAATCAGGAGAAGTAAAAGAAGTCATCAAGTTATTTGATTTGAAATACTGGGAATATGAATTCGATCTCGAATAATATTCCTATCGAATAACATAAACGGCAGATGCGTAGGTGTCTGCCGTTTTTTTGTTGCTGCCTCAAAAAAAATTAGAAAACTAAATTTCTCTATCGTAATTTGCATTATTTTTGTGCGTTTTTCTAACTAATACAAATTTCGCAAGATGGAAGAAAAAAAGGATTCACTGAACTTTATCGAACAAATCATCGAGAACGATTTGTCATCAGGAAAAGTAACTAGCACATACACTCGTTTTCCACCCGAACCAAACGGCTACCTGCATATCGGACACGCAAAGTCCATCTGCCTCAACTTCGGCATCAAGAACCAGTACCACGGCAAGTGCAACCTGCGTTTCGACGACACAAACCCGTCGAAGGAAGACGTCGAATATGTAAACTCAATCATCGCCGACATCAAGTGGCTCGGCTTCGAGTACGACAAGTTGCTCTACACATCCGACTATTTCGACCAGCTTTACGAATGGGCCAAGATGCTTATACGCGAAGGCAAGGCATACGTCGATGAGCAGACTCCCGACCAAATTGCCGAACAGCGCACCAATCCGACCGTTCCCGGTATCGAAAGCCCGTTCCGCAACCGTCCTGCCGAGGAAAGCCTCAAGCGCCTCGAGGAAATGAACGCCGGAATGCACGAGGAAGGCTCGATGGTACTGCGTGCCAAAGTCGATATGAATTCGCCAAACATGCACATGCGCGACCCGATTATGTACCGCATCATCCGCCGTCCGCACGACCGCACAGGCGACAAGTGGAACATATACCCGATGTACGACTACGCACACGGACAGAGCGACTACATCGAGGGCATCACCCACTCAATCTGCACGCTTGAATTCGAGGTTCACCGTCCGCTATACGACTGGTTCCTCGACCAGATTGACAAGACCGGCAAGCGTCCGCAGCAGATTGAATTTGCACGACTGAACCTTTCATACACGGTAATGAGCAAGCGCAAGCTCCTCGAACTCGTGAACAACAAGTACGTAAGTGGCTGGGACGACCCACGAATGCCTACCGTCAGCGGTTTACGCCGCCGTGGTTATACGCCCGAGTCAATCCGCACCTTCGCCGAGAAGATTGGCGTTGCAAAGCGCGAAAACATGATTGACGTGAGCCTTCTCGAATATTGCATCCGCTCGAGGCACAGAACAATCCCGAAGACGAGAACGCAGGAACACGCCAGCTAACCTTCGGACGCGAAATCTACATCGAGCGCGAAGACTTCATGGAAGATGCTCCTAACAAGTTCTTCCGTCTGAAACCGGGTGGCGAAGTGCGCTTGAGATATGCATATTTCATCAAGTGCAACGAAGTGATAAAGGATGCCGACGGCAACATCACCGAACTGCACTGCACCTACGACCCCGAAAGCCGTGGCGGAAAGTCGCCTGATGGCCGCAAGGTAAAGGGAACAATCCACTGGGTAAACTGCGACACCAGCGTCGATGCCGAAGTGCGTCTGTACGACCGTCTGTTCACCAAGGAAAACCCCGACGACCTTGCAGAAGGCGAAACCTACCTCACCTACTTGAATCCGGATTCGTTGAAGATCGTTACCGCAAAGGTCGAGGAATACATAAAGGAAACCAAGGAGACCAGCTTCCAGTTTGCAGAAAATGACAAAAAATAGAATAGCACTTTTTCCAGGCTCGTTCGACCCGATAACCGTCGGGCACGAGTCTGTTATTCGCCGCGCACTGCCGATGTTCGACAAGATAATTGTCGGCGTAGGAGTAAACTCCGAGAAATCGGCAATGCTGCCAAGCGAAAAGCGCGTAGAACTGATAAAGAAAGTGTTCGCCGACGAGCCAAAAGTCGAAGTCGTAACCTATTCGGGACTTACGGTTGATTTCTGCAAGGCAAACAACATCAGCTTCATACTCCGCGGACTGCGCACCTCCGCCGACTTCGAGTTCGAGCGTTCCATTGGTCACGCCAACCAGCTTCTCGACAAAAACATCGAAACCGTGTTTATGCTAACCTTGCCCGAACACACTTGCATATCGTCAAGCATTGTCCGCGACATTGCAAAACACAACGGCGACATTTCCGTGTTTCTGCCAAAGGCAATCGGAAGAGAGGATTTCTAAAACAAAAATATTTCTTATGGCTGCAAATTGCAGCCATAAGTTTTTCCATAAATCATATACTATCAACCAATTGCATTATAAAAGTGCATCAAATAAAAAAAACAGATTTTTTTAATCCAATTCAAATTAAAGCGTTAAATTTGCACTCTCAAAATTGTAACGTTATTTTTAAGAAAGATTATGTCAAACAAAGAGAAAACTACACAGGATGAAGGTTTGCAGAATGTAGAATCTGCATTGAATCGCACCGAAAATTGGTTCGAAAAACATCAGAAACTCATTATTATAATTTTCGCTGCTATCGTAGTTATAGCATTGGGAATAATAGCATACATAAAGTTCGTACAGCAACCCAAGAATCGCGAAGCAATGACCGAACTCTATATGGCCGAATTCGCATTTGCTGAAGACAACTTCGAATTGGCTCTCAACGGAATCGAAGGAGAATACAGCGGTTTCGCAGCAATAGTTGAAGACTACGGCAGAACACCTTCGGGCAATGCTGCTCGCTACTATGCAGGCGTTTGCTGCATGCGTCTCGGTCAGTACGAAGATGCTATCACCTACCTCGAAGGCTTCGACAGCGACGACCCGATGGTTGGTCCTATGGCAGTTGCACTTATCGGTGACGCTCACATGGAACTAGGCGACAACGAAAAGGCAGCAAAGCACTATACTCAGGCAGCAGAAAAGGCAAACAACGACTATCTGTCACCGCTCTTCCTTATAAAGGCTGGCAACACCTACGAACTTATGGGTGAATACCAGAAAGCTCTCGATACTTACAAGAGAGTACAGGATGACTACTACACAGTGCTTGAAAGAAACGACAAGACAAACATCGAAAAGTATATCAAGCGCGCTGAAATGCATTTAGGCAAATAATACACATTATCTTTCATAATCGCTGGGGGACTTGTCCCCCATTTTTTTAATATTACGACTATGGCAAGCGAACTCAAGAACCTATCGATCTACTCCGAAACAGGAATTGCAAAACAAGATCCAGAACATCCTTATAGAATTGGCATTGCTGTTTCCGAATGGAATCAGGAAATCACAGCCAACCTTGCAAACGGAGCTATAGAAACTCTTAAGAAATACGGCTACAACGACGACGACATTGTGCTCAGAAGCGTTCCCGGAAGTTTCGAACTGCCTCTCGGAGCTATATATCTGATAGAAAACCACCAGTGCGATGCAGTCGTTTGTCTCGGCTGCGTAATACAAGGCGACACCAAGCACTTCGACTACGTTTGCTCGGGCGTAACCCAAGGTATTATGGATGTGAACACCAGATATGCAACACCGGTCGCATTCGGTTTGCTCACAACCAACAACCAGCAGCAGGCAATCGATCGCGCAGGGGGCAGACTCGGCAACAAAGGAACCGAAGCAGCCGCAGCAGCATTGAAAATGCTTACCCTGAAAAATGAAATCAGGTAAACTAAAAATAGCACTGCTGTTTCTGTTGTCGGCAACGACACTGATATCATGCATCCCGCAAAAAAAGTGGGAAAAAGCCACAATAACATTCAACGACAAAAGCGAACGCGAAGCATACGTATATGCTTCGTCGTTTTCGTATTACAATTTTTTCAGAGCGAAATACTCGCTTGACGAACGTAGAATCATCTATCCTCCCGACTCGGTTAAGTCGGTTAGCAACGACAATTTCGCTTACAATTCACTATTCTTCGATGAAGAACGCTTCGGAATGGAATCGTATGGCTTCATAAAACGGCTTGCTGGAAAGACATTATATGTTGGCGTTTCCAAGTTCAAAATGAAGACATGCGCCTGCAAGACTTCTGGAGGCTATTTTAAGGGCTATTTCGTCGTGCACGGAGACAATTACATCAAAGTGTCGTTAGACGTCAAAAACCACATAAAAAACATCAACGAACTTAATTCATTCATCGAAAGCGAAGGCGTAGATTTTGAGATACCACAAAGTGTCAGCAATCTCGACGGACTCATTTCAATCATTGATAAAGTAGGGATATAAAAAAAGGCGGAACAAGTCCGCCTCCAATAACTTCTAAAAACTTTACATGTTCTTCTTAATATCCTCGACAAGCTTCTTATACTCGTCGTCGGTAAGTTTTACGCGCGAGTTCGACAGAAGCATATCGCCTTCCTTGCTAATAGGAATAAGGTGAATATGAGTGTGAGGAACTTCGAGTCCAAGTACCATAAGGCCTATGCGTTCGCATTCGATAGTTTTCTCAAGGGCAGCTGCAACTTTCTTTGCGAAAATCAGTATTTCGGAGAGAACTTCATCGGAATTGCGGAAAATATAGTCCTTTTCTTCCTTGGGAACAACCAAGGTATGTCCTTTCTTCAAAGGATTAATGTCGAGGAAAGCTATAAACTTATCATTCTCAGCCACCTTGTAGCATGGAATTTCGCCATTTATTATTTTTGTGAATATTGTTGCCATAGTTCGTTAGATTGAAATGTTAATAATTTCGAACGATACAATTCCGCTTGGAACCTGGATGTCAACCACGTCGCCGACCTTCTTGCCGAGCAAGCCCTTTGCAATTGGAGTAGAGACAGATATTTTCTTTGCCTTAAGGTCAGCTTCCGACTCAGAAACAATGGTATATTCCATTTCCTGGTTGGTTTTTATATTTTTCAGCTTCACTTTGTTAAGGATCTGTACAGCGTTAGTGTTTATCTGTGACGGGTCGATAATACGTGCGTTACGAATAGTTTCCTGTAGCTTGCTAATCTTCATTTCAAGCAATCCCTGAGCTTCCTTAGCTGCATCATATTCAGCGTTTTCCGACAAATCGCCCTTGTCGCGAGCTTCAGCAATCTGCTTTGAGATATTTGGTCTCTCGATGTTTACCATCCTATCCAATTCATCTTTCAGTTTCTTAAGACCTTCTTCGGTCAAATATGAAATACCAGACATAATTATTTAATTTTAATGTTATACAAATAAAAAGAAATCCCTTTTTCTACTTGGGATTTCCACTGCAAAGGTAACACTTTTTTGCTTTGGAAATAAAAAATTTTAATCGGAAAGCTCACCTAAATGAACTTTCCGATTAAATGATTATTAATAAATCAACTTACTACATAGTAACTCTCAGACCGAAAGTATGTACGCCACCAAGTATGTTAGTAAATCTGTACGAATAATCAACAGCCAATACTGGTCTTGTACTTATCGAAGTAGTATTCAAGCCATAAACGGCCTTCTTTGGAGAACTTCCGTCCGACAATCTTGAAGAGCTCTTGCCACCTTCTCTCTTGGTAAGAGGAGCCTGCAAAGAGATACCTACCGATGGTCCAGAGAACCAAGTCGAGCAATTTTCTACCGAATACAAACCACTCTCGTAAGTATAACCGGCACGCAAGAACAAATACTCCATGAACGAATACTCAATACCAAAGTGGAACTGGTCCTTAGTAAATGAGTTCGAAGTAAAGTTCAAAGCTATAGCCAAATTATGGTTCGAATAAACGATTTCTTCTTCTTCATCAATCTTCGGGGCAAGTCTTACATGGTACGAGAAACCTATCTTAATCAAAGACGGAAGCTCATATTCCTGACTTCTGTTTTCAACACTCATCAATGTACCAGTCGGAGAGAATCCAACAAACGACATACCGTCGCCACTATATTTCATTGTTGTACCGACATTCTTCATTGTGATACCGAAGTGGATGTTATCGCGGTTTCTATTTCCAGCCTTATCCTTTCCGAAACCAGTTATGTACTGGATACCTGCATCGATTGCGAAACCAGAAGCCTTAAGGTTAGAGATGTGTTCGTTTACCATCTTAACAGTAATACCGCCATATATGCTATTTGAGAACTCACGTGCATACGACAATCCTATTGTAGCATAACCAGGCTTGTAAGTACCGAAACCACCTTCAGGCATAGCTTCAGTCGTCATTTCTATTTCGCCCCAGCTAAAAACATTAACCATAGCACCGAGGACACTGTTTTCACCAACTCTTACTGCCAAAGCTGCAGCATTAATTTGAATTCCAGAACCTACCAGATACTGCGAATTGTTAAAACCAACTTCCAACTTTTTGGTGAAAGCCAAACCAGCAACATTAAGGTGCATACTTTCATAACCTGTAACGCAGGCTACTCCGGCATCACCCCAGCCCGAGGTTCTTGCCCAGGGATTGATCAAAAGCTGAGAAGCTCCTGCCTGGCCAGCCCTTTGCCAGTTACCGGCAAACAAATCTGAACTAACTAATCCTAATATCGAAATTAGTAATATTAAATATATCCTTTTCATATCTCGAGCTATAATTTTTTAGAAGTTATTTAAATCTGTTGGACGGAGAGAACCGAACCACTTTAATACCTTTTGTCCGATACCCGGAGCATTTACGTGAATCAGATATACACCGCTCGATATAACGATGTTAGCCGAGTTGGTAAGATCCCATTCAATAAATGTAGTCTCTGTATCCTTCTTGAACCTACGGATGAGTGTACCATTAATATTGTAGATAGAAATAGTACAAGTCTTAGGCAGGTTGGTTATTCTTACGATATTGTCGAGCTGATTCGACTCATAGTATGAAGAACCGTAGTATGGATTAGGAACAACTCTAATAAGATCAAGTGCATTTTCTGCAGTTTCCTGATCATCGAAGATTGTCTTTATATCAGATGTTGAGAATTTGAACAAAGGAGCGTTATTGTTTTCAGGATTTGCAATTGCCATATCCTTCTTACCCTGGTAATACGGCATCGATACGCGAATCTTGATAGTAACATCGGTTGCAAGGTAATCAAAACGAGGATTCTGCATTGGTATTGCTGTCCACATTGCGGTCTTCCATACGGTCTTCATGGCATTATCATCACCATTTTCGTACTTCAAGAGTTGATTATAAATGTATTTACAAGAATCATATGCAGGTGCATTATTTCCTGTTCCTTCATTGTCCCCAATAGTATTGCTCATGATATAAATGTAATGTTTACCACCGAGTATAGGCTGATAATGATTGTCTATATAGCTTGCTGTAGGATTCCACAACATATCGCAACCATTTTCACCTGTCATCCAGGAATCTTCTCCAAACATAATGTTCAAACGTTCACCCGTTGCTATATTTATTGCATAACCAGGGAACCAACCCATACCATGAGTTCCTGAATCATCAGGTTTTCCATCTTTGTCAACTGATGGAGACTTTCTAAGACCAAACTTATTTGCTCCACCATAACTTGTATAATTTCCTTTGATAATACTCTTATCGAAGCCACAACCATTTGTCTTCCACTCGTTTTCGTTCATTTCAACAACACAAGCACGAGTCCACTTCGTCTTATCAGAAGTTATGACAATATTTACAGATGCTAGAGGATTTGTTCTGTTAAGATTATATGCATCTACGTTAATAACCGGAAGCTTATTAGATCCAAGGTCAGGAACTAAGCCATAACGTCCACAATTTGTGATAGCGGCAGGTGCCCATCTGCCCTCGCATATTTTTTCAAAATTCTGGTCCTTATCCACCAAAATTTTATCTCCCTTATTATTTATTACCTTATGAGCATCTTGAAGACCATCATCAAATTGGCAACTATCATGATCTGGATAAGCATAAGTACCTGATCTAATCCAGTTTGTCCATTTCAATACTTGATTCTCCTTATATGAATCATCATCTGTTACGAAAGATATCCAAGGCTTAGTATCATCAGCATAAGTTATACTTGATGATATAACACCATTATTATAAGTGTTGTTATCGTAATCACATGCATGCATATCCTGCATTATTGATATTGAGAAGCCCCAGTTCATAAACAACTGTTCGTTTGCATATCCTAGGTTAACCTCTGCATCTGAACGAATCGAATCCCCTGCTTCATTATATACAACATAACTAAACGGTTTATAATTACTTGCTGTCATTGTTGAAGAAGTTGTTCCTATAATACCTATAGAATTGGAAGATTCTACATTGAACTTTACATAGTAAGTATCGTCAACTATTGAAAGAGGATCTATTATTTTTACATTGATAGGACCCTTACCGTTCTCGTAAGTTCTTTCCTTAATCTTCCATGGATAACCAGACATGATTTCTTCGATGCATTCTTCCTTCAACTCAAGTTCGCAATTAGCGTTTCCAAAACCTTCAATCATTGTTATTTCTGGACCATAACCATACTCACCCTGGATTATTGTTCCGCCAACACTCGTTATGTGAGGTGTTGCTGTATAAAGCTTTATATTGTTTCTACCTGCCAAATATGGAGTCTTCTGACCCTTGAATGTAGATTCATCATTCTGGTTGTACTTCATAGTCGGGTTGTAGGAGTAAGCAATTGCACTATAATAGTATTCTCTATTATTTATAAGTCTTGGATCACCTGTTGCGAATAAATCCTTATCTACAACGAACGTATGGGAAATACCAGTGTTTCCTCCGTACACTTCGAGTACAGGAATATTAGCTTCCATATCGTCTGACCAAGTGTAGTTAACAAGTTTTGAAACATCATCCTTGATATCACATTGGAATATCTGGCGAACTCTGTTACCATCGTAACGTTCTGTCATAGATACAGATGCATCTTTGAACTGGAATACCTGATATCCCTGGAAGTAGTAATGCTGATCACATGGATTTACATCAGGGTCACCACAATACAAAGAAGGATCTTTTTCAAAATAACCTTCAAGATAGTTATTTGAACTTGTTCTATTGTATATATGGAATATAAGTTTTCTGTCAAGTTCTACGATATTCAAATCCGGAGCATCAGGACCGTCGAGAACGCGGAAGCAGTTTTCAAAAAGGATCTGAGCCTTGTCGTCGGCAACCTTTACTGCCTCGACCGAAGCATAAGCGCCACCCGAAGTTGCTCTTGCCCAAACTGCACCGAGAGTAATATCGTTTACCTGGCCAGGAGTCAATGTAAATGGACCTGCTGCCTGAATAAAACGTCTATCACTTGCAGGATTCGACTCAGTCTCTTCCGTCCAGTTTTCTCTTACTATACCATCTTGTCCCCAACCACAAATATCGGTAGTACCAGGGAACATAAAATTAGTCGGCTGTGAAGCATCTGCTCCACTTGCTGTAGAATATCCATCACCACCATAACGAAGAGGAGTATTGTCCTTCCAGAAACCAGTCATGTAATTGTAATGTTCAATTGCCGTGTGCGGGTCTGTCATATTCGAATTAACACCCTGAAGGCTATTGTTGAAGTAAATGAAACGTCTCATACCCCAACGTTCGTTATCAATAGTACCATCACCGAAGTTCAAGCCATTGATATTACCATTCTTGAAATCACCTTCATTACAATCAAGGACTCTCTTTCCCGAAATTTCTACATAGCTGGTCGAGTTATCCATACCGTCAGGATCCTGATAAGGTCCTTCAAAGAAGTCAATACCTACAGCAGGTGGCTGAGAACCGTAACCGAGAACACCGCTTTCGGTATCATCATTATCATCACCATTGTAGAAGAAGCCGAGACCGCGCTGTACATCACAACCGGTATAGTCATCTCTAGCATTTCCTAAGTCACCGTCGACGAATACACCAAAGTAAGTGTTATACAAGGTATAGGTTGAACGATTGATTATTCTGTAGTTGTAGAATGTCATATCGTTCAATGCATCGTTTGTCTGGAAGGCAAAAGCCTGTGCACGGAATTCGAAACCGATTGCAGCACCACCTGTCTCAGTATGAACATTACCCTTATCGTTGTAAACCCACCACATGGTGTAGTCACCGAAAAGACGAGCTGCCTGTCCGCGAGGACGCAAACAATCAGGGTCTTCTGTTATACCTTCGTTAATAAACTCAAAATACGGGAAATCACCCTTTGTATAATCATAATAACCATCTCCATCCTTATCATAAAAAGGAGCGAGGTTATAATCATATCCGCCTGAAGGACCGTGTGCTGGCCAATCACGAATAATATCAGGAACTACGTACTCTGGATCAGGATCACAATTAGGATCGCTACTGCAATCGTACCATTCCCTGAAGTCCTTTACATCTTGCTTCAATATGCAGAAGTGTTTATCGTACTCACGGCATATATCTGAGGAAACAGAAGCGATTTCTGCACCAGATATAATCAGTGGACCAGGCCAATAGTCGATACCATCCTGACGATAACGCTGAGCAGCAAGTTTCAACTGCCCGTTAGCATCCTTACCGCCAACCCAGATAGCAGAACAATACAATGCATGAATACCACTACCCTTAGGTACTTCATATTTTGCCTTTCCTTGCAAGTCCCACCACATATCGCCACCAGTGTGGACTCTAGCGACCACATTGTTCAAGGCTAAATCGGTAGATGTTCTTGCCGATTCGCATCCACCAGTAGCTTTAGCGACAGGAGTGACATTGACTGTTCCTGCCCACTTGTCGGCAAATGCATAACTCGAAAAAAGTCCAAGTATTACTACAAATACTATTTTATTTAAACTTTTCATATCGTGATATTTGTATTTTTCTTAATTAATTAGAATGAGAAACTAACACCTAATCTTACAGTTGTTGGCAACATGTAATAACCTGGTGAATTGATATACATTGCATAGTAATTCCTGAATGATACTTCGTCAGTCTGTGCAGAAATCTGAGTCTGGTAATCTGCATAATTCAAATAACCATCATCACCTGCATTACCTGTATATGAATATACATACATAG
The DNA here is from genome assembly GCA_902790405.1 of uncultured Bacteroidia bacterium. Lineage (GTDB taxonomy): Bacteria > Bacteroidota > Bacteroidia > Bacteroidales > ML635J-15 > Bact-19. Next base: position 19,395 of record CADARW010000033.1, on the reverse strand, counting down.
GAGTCTTAGAATTCAAAAGGTTGCTTACATCCAATGAGATTCTGAGGTTTCCATATCTTTCCTTCGAACCATCGTCTTTTGCTTTCGAAAGTCTGATTCTAATATCCCTTGAAACGCTCATATCTACTTTTGTTCTCCAAGGTTTGGTTGCACCGTTCAAAGAACCGACAATAACACCGTTCGATGGCTTGTCTCTCTTTGTATATGGAGTACCGGAACCACTTACTATTGTAAAGTTAACACCTGTATTAGCAAGAATGTTCTTTCCGTTAATCTTTGGACCATTGTATGAAGAACCGTCGGCCTTACCACCGAAACGATAGTCAAGAACTATCTGGAAGTTGTGGCGCTGGTCAACATCCAACGGAAGGATGGTACGCAAGTTAGGATTGTCGGACTTAACGATTGAAGCACCAGAATCATAGCTTGAACCTGTACCCTTTGCCCACTGCAAGGTATAGTTGGCTCTCAAGGTGATATTTCCAGTTCTTCTCAAGTCGTAAGCAAGGGTGAAACCTCTTACAGTACCGAAGTCGATGTTACCGAGAGTATAGTAAGTTACAGGATATGCACCATAAACAGAGATGGTCTGCAACTTATCACGCATTTCGCGGTAGAATGCCGATAGTTTCAACGATGAAGTATTTCCAAGTTTCTGTTGGAAACCTAATTCATAGTCAATTGTCTTTTCTGTCTTAAGATCTGGGTTGTTGAGAGTCGAAGTACCGAGCTGTCTTATAAACAAATATTCGGTCGGGCTCAACTGACCGCCAGCCTGTGGACGCTGCGAAAGGATGTCGTAGTGAGCGAAGAACAAAGCGTCTTCTGAAATCGGGAATGAGAATGCGATACGAGGCATAACAACTACCTGCGGCTGATAATCCTTGAAAGCCGAAGCATTAAGTTCTTCGTTAGGATCAACAAGGTAAGGAGAAATACCGTTTGCACCCTGAATCGAGTTCGGGTTGTCGATTTCGAGACCGCTTGCGTTGTACCATACACTACCTACACGGTAACCGGTAATTTCGGTAGGATTGTTGAGGTCGTTCACATATACAACTGCATCGTCTGGAATATTGCCTGGATGATCGGTAGATCCTATAAGATCGACCTCCTTATTACCAACTGTATAAGCATTATGCAAAGTGTACATATCCTTAAGTACGCTTTGGTTTGCATCGTAACGGTCGATACGGACACCTATATTAAAGATAAGGTCCTTGAAAGCGAACTTGTCCTGAATGTAACCTGCCATATAAGTAGGTTCGAATGGAGCAATTGGTCTGTCGAGGAATCCGTCGCCGTCGGCATCCTTTGTAAAGAAATCATCGAAAGTAGGCTTATAGTTCAACTTGTTTCCTGCATAGTCGAAACCGTAATATCCTACATAGCTCGAACCTTGGTTGAACAATTCGTCCGGGCTGAACCAGTTGATGTCGAATGTGCTTGGATCGTATGAATCGACATTAATCCAGTCTGTTCCGTCAACTGCCAAGCCCAAAGCTTCACGCAAGTGCTTGTCGAAACGTTTCTGAGTAGATGCGTTATAAATTCTAGGATAGTCGATTGTATCGAGGAACAAACCATTTTCGTCCCTATATACTATCGGTTGAGTAAGGTCAATTTCCATTATATGGTCATTGACAAGGCTACGAGCCAATCCCCATAGGCTATATGCGCCAATGCTGAAATATGAGTCTTTTCTCTGTTCGAATTCGAAACCAAGGCTGATTTCATGACCGCCGAGGTCGGCAGCGGCATTTGCAGAAACTCTCAACTGAGTAGCATCCGACTTTGAGTATGAACCATAAGGAACACCCGGAACCTGCCACATACCATATATATTACCAGGGCCTTCACCGTTTAGCAAACCACCGTACATCTGAATGTACTGAGTGTACATTGTAGAGAAGCTATTGCCCATATAATCGTAGAACTGATTGGTGTAGTTTGCAAGAGCTGGATTGAGGCTGCCGCCGTTGAAACCTTCTACTTCATAATAGAAAGTTTCCATACAATTACCAGTAAGTCCAGTAACAGTATCTTCACCCCACGAATAAAATTTATTAGGAGCTATGTCAAATTTTCCAATATAACCATAGTCGAAGAAATTATCCCAGTGGTTTATGTCACCCGACTGAGAGAGCACCTTCGTATAGTCAACCTGAATCGTGTAGTACGGGTTTCTAAGGAAAGCCTTCTTTTCCTGATCATCGCTTTCTTTTTCTCTGAACTTCTGGGTCAAACGGCCGTAAGCACGGTAGCTTCCGTATTTCTGGCGACCATTGTTTTCGGAGTTGAACAGCGAATTTCCTCTAGAATATATTCTTGCATCGGCAAGATAGATATTTGTACCGAATGTAATATCGAGATCCCTTATAGGAGCGATATCAATCTTAGCTGCTATATTAACATCTTTGTTTGTTGCATTGGATCTTCTTCTCTTGTTATAGAAAGAAGTGTCATTAAGATACAATGTATTCTGGTAAACTACAGCACCATTTTCAGACTCAACGAGACGGAGAGGATTCTTAGTCATTTCTTCTACAACCTCATCCTTTGCTCTCCATTCGCCTACTGCCGATGGGCTACCGTCGAGAATATATCGACCCTCGGCCGACACCATGAAGCCCATGATTGTTCTCTTTCTGTTTGTACCTTCCTCAGTCTTAGACCAGATAGGACCCGACAAGGTAAGACCTGCCAGGTTGTATCCGTAGCCCTCGACAGAGCAGAGGACTTCGGCACCGCCCCAGAATTCGGAAGCTGGGCCCTTGGTGGTCAAACTGATGATACCACCAGTAGCATCACCGTACTGAGCAGGAACACCACCGGTGATTACCGAAACCTGTTCGATTGCCGACTTTGGCACGCTGCTGGAACCACGAACCTTAACACCATCAACATAGTAAACAACGTCTTCGGAACGTGAACCTCTAATACTACCTACAGAACCGTCTTCAGAGTAAACACCACCCACGGTAGCAGCGACAGCATCGGCCGAACGAGCGTTCATTCTCGAAATATCTTCTGATGTCATAGTACCACCTGATTGGGTCTGGTCTTTCTGAATAAGAGGCACCTTGTATTCAATAACCTCAACTTCCTTTAACATTTCTGCTTCCGGTTTCAACTTGAAGTTCTGGAAGGTAATCTGTCCAGCAGTAATCTGAACATTTGAATACTTAACCGTTCCGTAGCCAATATACGATGCCGAAACATCATACTTACCAGCCTTGATAGGCTTGATACTGAATCGACCGTCGAAATCGGAAGTACCACCGGTTACTACGTTTCCATTCTCTTCGATAGAAACATTCGCAAATGGAATTGGTTCGTCGGTTGCCGCATCAACAATGGTACCATTCAAAGTACCCGACTGAGCGAACAATCCTACACTCGCTAAGAGTGTAATAATCAACAATTGTATTCTTCGTAACATAATAAAAATTTACTTACTTACTACTTATATCTCCCCAAATAAAATGGGGCTTCAAAATTACTACAGATTTTCTTTTCTTAACAACTTTTTTGTTTTTTTTTTCTGAAAAATTAACAAATAAATCACAATTTATTGTAACTCAATGCGTTAT
>CADARW010000033.1:0-15787 GCA_902790405.1 uncultured Bacteroidia bacterium | reverse complement strand
ATAAAACGCAATACACTAAAACTCAGCACATTAAGACTTAACATTTTTGTTAGCAATTTGACTTAAAAATGGGATGCTATTAGATGCATCTTTTACTTTACCTTTTATTATTTTTATTAGCGGTTCGCTTCGATTTCTTCATGCGCTTATACACTTTTTTCTTGCTGGCTATGTCCTTTCCTGCTCCGCTTACCTTCTTATGATAATTCCTCAGAATCTTTTTCTGCTCCTTTTCGGCAAGCTTATCCTTCTTGGCATCCTCCTTGGCCTTCTTTTTTTCAATCTTCATCACAAGGCGCTCCTCGGGCGTTGGCTTGCTATGTTCCTTCTCGGCACGGCGCGACTTTATGTCACGTTCCACGCTATAGGCCTGCATCTTGTGCTGCTGCTTATGTGCATCCTTCGACCGTTGTGCGCTCTCGCGTGCGTTCTGCCGCTTCAGCGACTTCTTGTGCTTCTCGTTTGCCCGACGGTTCTTTTCTATTCGCCTTTCTTCTTGTCTATCAATCGATTCTGCATGCCTATCCTTTTTTGCTGTATAGTTAACCTGCGCGGTTGAATAATTGGGAATAAAAATTATTGCCATCAAAAATACTTGGATAACAATTTTAATTAATTTTGCCATGTTCAATTATTAAATAAGTATACCATGAAATTGCTGCCAAAGATAATAATAATTTCTTTTCTGCTGCTTGCAATCGGAATAAATCCGTCCTGCGACAAACAGGAATATGTGCCATACGTTTACGTAAATGTTCAGCTATACCCCGACATGCCAGCGCATAGTGCACTGAAAACCCCAGGAAACTATGTTTATGTTGACGGAGGCTACAAGGGTATTGTCGTCGCTTGCACATATCCCGACGAATTTGTTGCCTTCGACCGCGCCTGCCCGCACCATCCACGCACAAAGGACGCAGTCCTAAGCGTCGATTCTACAGGACTATTCCTCGAATGCCCTATCTGCGGTTCGAAATTCAACCTATTTGACGGTTCACTGGTAAGTGGTCCTTCGAAATACACCCCTTTGCAATATACAACTGATTACCAAGGATCGGTGCTGTATATTTATAATTCGTATTATTAGGCGAAAAGGCTAGAAGACTGTCAGACTGCAAGCCTGTGAGACTGTGAGCCCTCAAGCCTGTGAGCCCGCGAGACCGCTCGACTACAGAACTCCAAACGAATAACCCTTTGATTTCATCAATTCGATAAACTGTGGCAATACAGCCAACGTGTTGTCCTTGCATTTTTCCTTGTCGTGAAAAACAACAACCGAACCGTCGCGCACCGACTTTTCCAGCAACGACATTATAGATTCGGGGGAACGGCTCGTATCATAGTCGTAGGACATGACATCCCAGAACACAAACCTATATTTAGATTTCAACTTACGGTAATGACGGAACAAAATTCTCCCGTACGGCGGACGGAACAATCTCATCTCCGATACAGCCGACTTCCGCTCCACATCGGCAAGCCAATCCGATGACTTGGTTTTCAGAATATCCTTGTGAGAATATGAATGGTAACCGATAGAATGTCCCTCATCGGCAATTTTTTTCAATAGTTCCGGATTGGCATCAGCATTTTGTCCGCAACAGAAAAACGTAGCCTTCACGGAATATTTGTCAAGGATATTCATGATTTGCTCGGTAACGCCGTCTGTAGGTCCATCGTCGAATGTGATGTAAACGAGCTTACCCATACCTTTCACTCTCCGTATTCCTTTGAGGAACGGATTGGGGAAACGCGAAAACAATGACAACGACATACCTATATATTAATCTAATTCAATCTGGTAAGGACAATGGTCGGACATCTGCACTTCGGGGAAGATTTTTGCCGACTTCAACCTTGGTGCCAACGGTTCCGAAACCATCTGGTAGTCGATACGCCAGCCAAGGTTCTTGGCTTTGGCTCCACTGCGATAGCTCCACCACGTGTATTGCTCGGCTTCGGTATTGAATACACGCAACGAATCGACAAATCCGCTTGCAAGGAAATTGGTTATCCACTCGCGCTCCTCGGGCAAGAATCCCGATACCCCCTTCTTGTTCTGCGGATTGCTGATGTCAATTTCCTTGTGGCAGATATTATAGTCGCCAGCAAGAATAATGTTGGGACGTTCCTTTTTTAATTCGTTTATAAACTCTTGTACTGCTGCAAGATACTTCATCTTTACATCTTGACGAACATCGCCCATGGTTCCCGAGGGGAAATACGAGTCGATAATTGTAACATCACCAAAATCAACACGAAGCAAGCGTCCTTCGGCATCAAACTCGGGGATACCGATGCCAGCCTTCACAAAGTCCGGTTCCTTTTTCGAAAAGATTGCCACACCACTGTAGCCTTTTTTTTCGGCTGAGAAAATATAAGAATTATACCCCATCTCTTTGAATTTCAATATATCTATCTGGTCTGGCTGGGCTTTTGTTTCCTGCACGCACAGTACATCGGGCGACTGCGCTTCAACCCATTCGTACAAACCTTTTGAAATTGCAGAGCGGATTCCGTTGAGATTGAATGTTATTATTTTCATAGTAGATATGTTTCTGGGTTTCTATTTGTTTCTATGTTTTCACGTTTCTGGGTTTCACGTTTCTGGGTTTCTGGGTTATTGGGGTTCTGGGTTATTGGGTTATTGTTTTGGTGTCATAATTCATGTCGATTCGATTGCACAAAAATAAGAAATTACAATCAAAAGGCACATTCCATCTTAACATATTTTGAACCGAAAGCAAATACTTCTTCCTTCGGCACAAAGCCAAGCCTGGCATAATACTTTCCCAGCCCAGTGTGTTCCTTTTCCACAAGCAGAGCGAACCTATTAATTCCCAAGTCTTTACCCCTACTAATAGCGGCTTCCATCAAAAGGTGTCCGATACCATGCCCACGATAACTTCGTTTTATAGCCATACAGTCGAGATAATACTCTCCAGGACCAGTTTCCATAGGGTTATCGCGCAGGTCGAGACCACTCTCTTCGTACAGAATATCGAATGTACGTTTACGCAGCGAGGCATAATTGCCACCATCGTACGATATTATGCAACCGACAGGCTCATTATCAACCTCGGCAACCAGAGTGTTCGCTATACTATACAGGCGCTTCTCGTCGCTTGTTGCCGCTTCAAGATTTTTTACCGAAAGCATCATATCAGCCGGCACAGGTGCATCAATGTCGAGTATTTCCATTGCTGCCAGCACGCATCTGGCAATTATCGGAGCATCAGTATCAACGGCTGGGCGTATGTTTATATCAGACATATTGTTACAAATTGAAAACTGCAAATATAACAAATGGATAAAATATTTTTCACGCCGATACGTTTTTAACAATACGCTGTTGCATAAGTTTAACATTAACATATTAGGCAGTCGACGTAAAAAACTATATTTGCACCTTAAAACACGAACACTATGTTTAGTCACATTAGGAATATTTTGCTGTACACGCTTTTGTTGCTGTCGCTTCCGGCTATCGACACATACGCCACGCATGTGTACGGGACAGCCAAGGAATATGCAAACAGCGAACTCATATTCTACCGCTACCAGGATAGGATAACATACATAAAGGAGGAAGTCTTCAGGCTCAAGATTGATTCTGAAGGCAAATTCGAAGCTGATTTCGGCGTTGATATGGTTACCTATATATTTGCCGAATTCGGTATTTACTACGTGTATTTCTATGCCGAACCCAATGGAAACTACGAACTTATACTGCCAGAATATATCGAAAAGACCGACGGTGACCTATTCAATCCATACTTCCAGCCCACCGAAATGCAACTCGGCATAAAAGGCATGAAAAATACCGATCTCAACTACCTTATAATGGACTTCGACTATTATTACAACCGCTACTTCGACTTGAAAATGGAAGAATTATATATCAACGGACTTAAGTCGGATGTCGACACCTTCATAAACAACATAAACGCGCGATACAAGAAATACGACAATCCATATTTCCAGCAATACCGCCGCTACCGTATGGCAGCACTCAAGAATATGGCGACCAAAAGCGAGTACGAGTCTGCCCTAGTTTATTCATATTATTCAAACAAGGATATACTATACGACAATCCGGCCTACATGGATCTTTTCAACTCCATATACCACAATTATTTCGACAACTATCTGGTTTCGACAGGCGGTGCCGACCTGTATAGGGTGATTACCTACGGACATAGTATCTCGTTGCTGCACAAGCTTATAGGATCGAATCCGAAGCACAAGCGCAAGCAATTCCGCGAACTTGTGATGCTAAAGGGAATAAATGATGCCTTTGCAAACGACAACCTGCAATGGCTACCACTGCTACTCACCCTCGACTCGCTGTACATTACAACAGAATATCCTATTCACCAGCAGATTGCACAGAATATAGCCGACAACTCGCTCACGATGGCCAAAGGCACAGTCGCCCTGCCATTCGAACTGCCCGACACATTGGGCAATATGATGTCGCTTACGGATTTCCGTGGCAAATACCTTTACCTGCAGTTTGCAAACACACAATCGTACTCGTCGGCAGCCGAATTCGACGTGCTCAAACGTATCTACGACCGCTACAAAGGGCTTTGCCTGTTTGTAACCATACTTACCGACACCGACAAGGATAAGGCCAAGAAGTTCATAGCTAGCAAGTCGCTGAACTGGACATTCCTATTTGCCAAGGCGAACGACAAGGTACTATCGGACTACAAAGTATCGGCATTCCCCACATATTACCTCATCGACCCATACGGAATGCTTGTTATGTCGCCGGCGCCATCGCCAACCGAAAACTTTGAAAAGTATCTTTTCAAGATTATTGAAAACAAAAAGAAGAAATAAATTACAAGCAATAAAAAAAAGGAGCGATTGCTCCTTTTTTTTATTGTCAACTAGTTAGGTTCTTAGAATACGTACCTAATACCGAGGGCAGCACCCCAACCGAAACCGCACCAGCCGTTTGCATAATAATCGTAGTGGTCCATAAAGAATGCAACCCACATAGGACGAGCATCGAGGCTCAACTGAATTGGAGCTCCAAGGTCTGAGAAATCATATTCAAGACCAATCTGACCGCCGATACCAATACCAAGGTCGAGATCATTCTTTGCAAATACTAGATTTACCTGTGCAGCAGGGCCTACAAACCAGTTCAAGCCAGCTACGATATTCCAGTCCCACTGGTAAGCACCAGTAAAGCATACGTGTGACCAATTGTGACCAGCGCCAAAACCGAGATCGAGTTCCCATCTGTTGCCGTCCATAGCAGTCAAGTACGACAATTCGCCGCCAAACCATGTACCGCCACCAAGTCTCAAACCAAGCGCACCCTGTGCGTTTGCCTGCTGAGCCGAACCGAAAGCCAATGCTACAGCAGTAACTACGATAACTAAAAATTTCTTCATTCTTTTTTGTTTTTAATTACATAAATAAAAATAAAATAACAATAACTCCTTTATTAAAGAGGGCGCAAAGTTATTATTTTTTTCATTGCATTTCAGTTTTTGTGTATAAAAATATCACAAGCCTAATGTTGAATAGACTGTTTTTATTTTCGTGCTTACAACATAATAGCCTATATAAACAAAAAAAGCGGCATTCAACCGCTTTTTTTGTTTTTTTCCGCCTACTTAATTAGAGGACGATGAATGCATAGATAATACCAGGCAACCATCCGATAATTGTAAGCACAAGGTCGATCCAAAATTCCTTGGATACACCATTGTTCAAACCTACTGCTAAAGGCGGGATGAAGATTGCAAGGATATACATACCAACCGAAGCAGTTTCACCAGCTTCGATTGCTCTCTTGGTATCCTTTACCGACATCTTGGCAAGCTTTACTCTTTCTGGCATTGGAAGGCTTTTGATTTCTGCCTTGATGAAATCTTCATCATACTGATCAAGAGTTTCGACATTTGCCCAAACTTCTTCGGCTGTCTTTGTCTTCTTGACATCTTTCTTTGCGTATGCACCATAACTTACTGCAAGCGACATCAATACTAAGAATACAATCTTTACTAGTCTCATAGTTTTTAATTTAATCAAGGACTTCCAACTATTTAATGGCAGCACCGAAGTCCGACTGGAAACTACCACCTATACGAAACGCAAATATAATATTTTTATTGTAATTCGCTATAATTTATTTGACAAAATTATCCGCCGATGGCTACGACAAACGCTCCATCACTTCTTACATCATGTACATCGTAGCCCAATTCTTCTTTCTCCGATTTCCATGCTTCACACCTCGAAACACTGTTGGAACTTGCAACTATTATCTTCTTGCAGTTGAAATGCCGGACAACTTCCTCCAAGGTAACCTGTGGACTCTCAGCCAGAACAACATAATCCACATCGACCTTTCCGAAACTATCGTCGTCTATCGGCATAAAATTGTCATCCAAGACATAAAGGCTTAGACCATCGTAATTTATAAACTTCTGTTTGAAAAACACCTTGCGGTTGTCGATGCTGGTAATTGTCGAAAGTAGATTTTCTTTCCCCGACGATAGGTTCACATATTTTTCCCTGTCGAGACCTTTTTTCAGCCAGTTGTTCTTGGCGGTAAATTCTATCTTTTCGGGCTGAATGGAATCGAGGTTTGCAAACATTATGTTGTCGGTGCCATCGATTATGTTGATTGCAGTGGTCTTGCTAATATTATACACCACCAAAGTTTTCTGCGAATTTGCCTCAATATTCTGCCACAAATCTATTGCACTGAAAATTATACACATTGCCATTGCAACAAACAGATGCTTATATCGTTTCGTGAAGAAAAAGAAAGTTACGAACATTATTATCGCTGCAAAAAGCAAAAGCATCTGAGGTGCATCAATGTAAATGTCCTGAGTTGTGGAGAATGGCAGATTCTCAATCGACAGGCAAGCATAGTTCATAGCTTTTGCAATCCAAGAAAGGCAATAAGCGACAGCTGTTGAAACGTATGGAATCCACGATACTGCAAAGAAAATGAAGCAAGTCCATATTGCAATGGTAGAAATGGGAATCATCACGTAGTTGGTGAGCAGGAAATAGTTGGAGAACTGATGGAAATAGTAGAAGCACAATGGCATAGTTGCAAGCTGTGCCGCCACCGAAACTGTAGTAAGCGACCAAATCCAATCGAGGAACTTGTTTCTAACCTCAAAAATTGCATACAACTTAGGTTGCAATATGATTATGCCGATTACTGCCGAATACGAAAGTTGAAATCCAATATTGACAAGGTTATACGGATTTACTAAAAGCAGTATAAACATACTGGCAAACACGGCATTAAGTGAGCCAGGACTATTCTTCTGCAGTTTTCCGAGCGCCATTATGGAGAACATAAGCGAAGCCCTTGTCACCGAAGGAGATAGGCCAGTAAACAGGGCATACAACCAGATAAGCAGAATGGTTAGCGACGCTTTCAACCAGTTTAGTTTATCGTTTCGGATGAACGAGAGCAGAAAGACGATGATACCATATATTATTCCAACATGCAAACCAGAAACGGCCAGTATGTGCATTGCACCAGCCGAAGAATAGGCATGGCGGATTTCGTCGCTCAGGATGTCGCTGTAGCCCATTGTCATAGCCGACATCACAGCCACCTCATCGTCCGAAAGTCCAAACTCGCGTAGCAGACCAACGAGTTTCATGCGTAGGCGCGAAAGTTTCGGGCGGAAACCAATTGCCTCGTCGTCGACAAGCCGCCAGTCGTCGCCAGCAAGGTAGTCGGAACTGAAAATCATATTGTAGGCCAAGTACTTGCGATAATCAAACTCTTCGGGATTGCCCTTGTTCTCGATTCCCGAAAGTTCAGGACTGAAGACAATCCTGTCGCCTGTACGCAGAAGCTCCGATGCCGAATCCTTTTCCAGATACAGCAAGGTGCGGCCCGATGTTTCTATCCATTCGTCACCATCACGAATGGCCGAAACATTTATTTCGAGCGATACGTTGTTTCCCTTTATCTTGGGGTCATCGGCGATTTCACCAATTACAAAGCCTTTGTAGCCGGCAAGCGTATCCATTGATTCTCCTTCGACATTGAACGAAGTAAGAAGCACACCAGAAGCAACAAGGAAAACATTTGCAGAAATGCCAACCGCTAACGCAAGGCTATACTTTGGAATCATCTTGAACACGACGAAACATACAGCCGAAATGCCTAGCAACGACCACACCACCCATTGAGGTATGGGCAAAAACAATGCCAGGACAATTCCGACAATCAGCGGAATTGTCAGTCTGATAAAAGGGTAACGCCTTATTTCTTCCGCAAAGGAAAACGTCATTCTTTACTTAACTTTTCGAGCACCTTAATCAAATCGGCATCCGACATTCCAAGGAACATCAGCGACGAATTTGCAGCATCTACAAGTTCGTGATTAGGGTAGTCGGCAATGAACTTCTCGTAATACTCACGAGCCTTATCAAGGTTTTTCAAATGGTTTTCGTAGATATATGCCTTCTTGAATATGCAAATAGGATAATTTTCATAATCCTTGTAATTCTCCTCGATTCGAGTCAAATATGTAATTGCATTATTTGGCTGATTGGCATTTTCGCTAATTTCTGCTGCGCGGAAAAGATATTCTGGAGCAAGAGTGTCCTCGGCAAACTTGTCGGCATATTCGGCATACATACGCACCATCTCTATAGCCTTATCCTTGTCGATGGCTTCGGTTTTGTCCTTATAAAGTTCGGTTTCCTTGGCAGTAATTTCTTCATACAACTTTGTCTGCTCGGGCTTTTCGTGCTTGCAACTCGAAACAACGCACAATATAAATGCTACGCTTCCAAGTATTAATAGTTTTGTCTTCATTTTTTATCAATGTATTTGTTTGCAAATCTAAGCAAAATTTCAATTAGTTCAACTAACAATTCAGTAGCAGGTCTGTTTTCATAGTCATTTCGGAAGGTATAATGAACCTGCGATACGGAGTGGAGCAGTGTGAATTAACCTATCCGAAATCTCCCTTTGTGATGTAAATAAGCAGATTCCGCACAACCGAACATTACAACGCGCCCCCGTTCCGTAACGCGTGTATGTTCTGGTTTGTGGAATGACTATTGGACACAAAAAAAAGGCGGAAACATAATGTCTCCGCCCAAAACTTTAATTATGAAAAAATAAATTACTCCACAATTACATTCTTTACTACCACGCCGTCGGCAGTTGCAATTCGAACCATGTAGTTGGCCTTTGCAAAACCTTCTGCGTCGATAGTTTCGAAGTTAGAATTTACATCTTTGCACATTACTACGCGACCTGTCATGTCGATAATGGTAATGTTCTGCATGCCTTCGGCTGCAATGTTGATTACAGAGCTTGTCGGGTTAGGATAAACACTAATTTCGCTGATAGCATTTTCTTCTACCGAAACCGGATCGGTAACTGTTATGTAGCTGTCCTTGGTCTCCACTGTTCCTTGGTTTAGGAGAGAGATTTCGGAAGTGGATGCAGCAAGCGAAACACTATATACGCCAGCCGTTGTGTAGGTGTACGATGCATTAACATCGGTAGAAGTTGAACCAGTAAGGCCACCAAGAATGTTACCTGCATTGAAGTTCCACTGGTAATATACGTCACCTGTATATGGTTCGCCAGCCAAAGTTGCTGTGGTATTGTTAGTAAAGTTTACTGTTTCACCAACATTGATAGTAGTATAATCGGCAACAAAGTCGACAATGAAAACAGGTGTAGGTTCGCCAACATTAACGGTAATGCTCTTGGTATTCTGACGGTCGCCTTCGCCATAGGCAACAAGTGTTGTTGAGAAAGAGCCTGCGGTGTTGTAAGTTACAGTAACCTCTTCATTGGTTGAATTTTCAGGCGAGCCGCCTTCGAATGTCCAAGCAAGGCTTGTTGCTCCAGTGCTTGTGCTTGTATAAGTTACGCTTGCTCCCTGTTCAACGCTAATCGACTGAGTTAACATTCCCGAAGCGGCTGGATCAGAAGTAAAATCAGCAATTACTGCATAAGGATCTTCTTCTACGGTTATATAAGCATGTTTTACCAATGTGTCGGCAGTTGTATAAACTCCGTATTGCGAAGTAGCAACAGCCAGCTTTACTGAATAAACGCCAGCGGTTGTGTATGTGTACGAAGGATTCTCTTCACTCGAGGTCGAACCAGAAAGCAATGATCCATTGTCGGCATCAAATGTCCATCTGTAGTACAATTCACCTGTGTAGGCATTTCCTGCCTGGGTAGCTGTGGTATTGTTTGTGAAATTTACAGCCTGACCTACATAAACAGCAGTATTGTCGGCCTCAAAATCAACGGTGATAATTACAGGAGCGGCACTTACAGAAATATTAACAGTTGCAGTATCTGTTGAAGTTTCATTTTCATTGTAAGCAACAAGTGTTGCAACAAAATTTCCTGCGGTCATATACGTAACTGTCACCTCGTCAGCAGAGGATGTTTCTGGATTCCCACCAGGGAAATTCCATGCAACATGGTGGGTATTTTCGTTGCATGTGCTAGTAAAGGAAACTGTTTCTCCAGCTGTAATATTAACCGAAGAACTAGTCCACGAAGATGTTACTTCGGGATCGGTAGTGAAACTGGCAATCACCGAACCCTGTTCATGGACTGTAAGAGTAATACCGGTAGAGTAACCATTTTCGGTGTCGACAGCGAAATTTGCAGCAGACAGGAGAAAACCTGATCCATATAAGTGAGCTCTCATCTTTAAAGCAAAATCTCCTGCAGCCGTTGGTGTTCCGCTGAAATTTACTGTGCAGTATTCTAATGCATCAATCATGGTATCGCTAATACAAAAACTCAAGCCATCGGGAGCACCAATAAAATTCTTGAACCAAATACTATCAACAGTTGCTCCCAATGCTGATGCTGGACACTGGATAGTAATACACTGCTCAACATACTGACCAACATACATTGTTGGGAAAGTTGTTGGACTATAAGGAACTACGCCCGTAGAAAAGCCATCGGTGGCAGGTGGGCATGGATTGTCGCATACAGAAATCTGTGCGAATCCGCAAATTGACATTGCAAAAATTGCAACAAGTGAAAGTAAAAATTTTTTCATATCGATATGTGTTTTAAAAGTTGTTTCTAAGTTTATAATGTTCAAAGTTTAAGTTCAAGGGTTAACGATTTAAAAGTCAAGGTTCAAAAAGTAGCGACGCAATGCCTAGCGTCGTTACTTTTTAATGTTTCTCGTTGAGTCGTGGCGTGCCGCGACTATACTATGGTTCCGTTTGTAAAAACGCAAAATTTTGCGTTTTTACAAACGGTCGTAAGCCATCAAGCCCAGTTTTTACCTCGTTTTTATAATTCGTTTCAAAGAGCTTCCTTCCTTGGTTTCCACCTTTACCATATATTCGGCATTTGCGAAACCGCTGAGATCTATGCTTGTTGCAGAGCAACTTTCGTCTGCAAAGTAAATAATTCTGCCCGACATATCAAGTATTGTTACCGAAATTAAATTTTCTGCTTCAACATTCAATATGCTGCTTGTCGGATTTGGATATATGCTTACCATATCGTCAACATTGTAGTCGTTGATGCCTACTACATTTATAGTGCGGGCAATAGAGTCGCGACCATATTCGTTTTCGGCAACAAGTGTAACAAGGTATTCGCCTTCGGTTGCGAATGTTACGACTGGGTTCTGTTCGGTAGAAGACTCTGGTGTGCCGTTTGCAAAAGTCCAGCTCCACGATGTCGGCAAGTTTGTTGACAAATCGTTGAATTGTACCGAAAGTCCGTTCTCCTGCAACGAAGCTCTATACGAGAAGTCGGCCACTGGAGCATTGCCTTGCTGTGGCTCGGTAACGGTAATGTACGATGTTTCGGTCTTGGTATTTTCGCCACAGGCATTTGTAACTGTCAGCGAAACCTGATATGTTCCGGGAGTCGAGTACACTACGCGTGGATTCTCCTCGGTCGATGTTGCAGGGTTGCCGCCTTCGAATGTCCACGAGCGGCTTGCCTGATAGCCAGTGGATGTATTTGTGAAATTTACAGCAGTACCAGCGGTTATGTTGGTTGCATCGGCAGTGAAACCAGCTACGAGTGCCGGACCATCGACAACGGTAACCAAAACAGCATTTACTCCATCAGGAGAAACATTGTCGGTGTTTATAGGCATTCCATAAAGGCCAACAGCGGCACTCAATTTTAACTGATATTGTCCAGCCTGACGAGGAACTCCGGTAAGATGAAGTGTGTAGTAATTACCAGGCGTCCAGTTGGCATCGGACAAACAATACGAAACGCCATCGGGCAAACCGCCAAAGCCAGTAACTTCTATGCCAGTAACCGAAATTGGCCAATTAATGTTTGCAAGACCTGCTTCCTGCGGATTTATGGATTCTGGACATCTCAAAGTTATGCACACATCCAAAGGCTCGCAAGTCCTAATCTCTGGAAAGTATTCGCTATTTACATCGGGTGCATGAGGAACGATACCATTTGAAAAATGTCCATTAGGATCTGCAGGACAAGCCTCTCCTGCTCCACAAACTACTAGCGGACCAGCTCCCGACTGAGCATTTGCTGCAAAAAACATTGCAACGAACAAAATCACTGATAAAAATCTCTTCATATTCTTTTATTTAAAATTTTGACGAAATAGATATTTCAAAGCGGCGCGGAGCACACATGTCGCCCGGACGACCGCAATAAACCTGATTCAGAAGGTTCTTAATGTGGAACGACAACTTCGTTTCCTTATATAGTTTTGCTCCTACGTAAAAATCAATGTTCCAGAAGTTCTGGTCTGCTGTCCTGATACGGTAATCCCAGTATCCAGGAAGAATCATCATATCGCTTATCATTCTGTACATTGGATTAATTTGATCGTCTGGACGTTCGTCGCAGAACAAGCGGTCGACGTTCTTTACCTTGCTCTTCCATACCAGGTCGGCACCTATCTCAAACCATTTTGCAGATATGCTGATGTCGGCCTTTACCGAATGATTGTATCTGTATTTCAATGTTTTATCATCTGTTGATGTAGATGGATCGATGTCATCGGAAATGTATTTAGGGTTGTTGTAGGTATAACCTACTGTTGCAGTAAGTTCGCCCCACTTGCCAAGCGGACCTGTAATTACCCCCGAAAGGTCAACACCAAAAATATCGGCGTTTCCAACATTTGCGCACTGAAAACCAGATTCGGCACCGACCATACTGGTTCCCGGCTCCCAAGGCTCGCCTGTAAGCGTATTAATTATGACAAAGCCAAATTCCATCATGTCGTACATTCGCTGGAAATAAACCGCCGCATCGGCAAAACCTTTCCACTTGCCAAACTTATAGCCTTGCTTTGCCCCGACTTCAACACTCCAGCTTGTTTCGGGAGTAAGCTTGAGATTCGGGAAAACCTTCACTGCACCAAGCGACATCGAAATAAACTTCTCGGAAACGGCAGGGAACCTGTAGCCCTGACCGAACGATGCACGCAAGAAAGTAGCCTCGGCAACCTGATAGTTGACACCAAGTCTCGCAACAGGCTTTATAGGAATATTTATCGTGTCCTTGCCAAACCTAAGTTCTGTCTTGGTCATCGATGTATCGACCTTGAAATACTCGAAGCGTACACCAAGCGAGAATTTCAGTCTGCCGTAACGGGCATCACCCTGAACGTATGCTGCAATTTCGTTGCTGTAGTGGTTGCTGAACATATTCGACTCTACCTCCTGGTAGTTATCCACTGCGCCAGCCGAAATCTTCCAATGTTCCAACGACTTCTGATACTGATACTCAGCATACCATACATCGCCGAGACTATTTTTCATAGTATCGTTGGCTATTTTGTTTACTGTACGGAAGAAACGTGTACGCAGGCTGTGCCTGTCCTCGTTTTTCGGACAGATGTATTGTACGAAAGGATCAACATTTACCCTGTAGCCTTGAGTAGGAGCAGTAGTACTTCCCATCTTAGTATTCGAGATATAAGGAGTCGTATCCGAATTCCACATGAAGAAGTCGCTGATCTGGTTTAGCATGTAATTTGCATTTACACCAATCGAAAGACCATCAACCTTCTTGAAGCGGTAGCGGAGGTTGGTGTTCAGTCGGGCACGACGCTCGTATTCGGTATCGCGGAAGCCTTCGTTCTTGTAGAAGTTTCCGCCGAGCACAAAGTCGAAGTTACCGAACTGCTGGCTATGCAGGAAACTTGCACCCATGTAAGCAGGATTCTGTTCCTCGCCCCACCATTTGAAACGCTCGTCGGCTGGATTGCCGTAAATTCCGAAGAATGCATTAACCTTTGTCATCGGTTCCGATGTAGGATATGCCGTGCGGATATTTATCACTCCGCCCAGAGCCTGCGAACCGAACAGAGCCGACGAAGCGCCTTTCAGCACCTCGACCTGCGAAATGTTCTCGGTAGGAATATAATTCCACTTTGCATCGGCGATGTCGGCCGACATAATAGGCATTTCGTCCACCAAAATCATCACGCGGCTACCTGCGCCATAGCTCCAGCCAGTACACGAACGTATGCTCGGCTGATGGTTGTTGATATCGACGCCAGGAACCTTGTTGAGCGATGATTCTATATTATAGGTGTTCTTATTTTCAATCATTTGTGGTTTGAGCACTTCCATCGAAATGGTAATATCCTGTAATTTCTGCTCGTACTTGCCGGCGCTCACAACAACCTCATCGATTATTTCGGCATCCTGAGAGAGAACAACATTCTTTGTAATGTCTGTTCCAGAAATAGTCACATCTTCATGATGGTTCTTATAGCCTATGTAGTTGTATTTTACCTTGTATGAACCAGCGGGAAGAGCGATTTCATAATTTCCATCAAAATCGGTGCTAGTACCAGTCTTTACCTTTTCGTTTGTGCTTGTCACCATGACGTTTACACCGAAAAGTCCCTCTTTTGTTGCTTCGTCGGTTATCTTACCCTTCAGTTTTGCCGACTGCGAATATCCGCTTATGCAAAAAACTGTCATTGCCAAAACAGCGAATATACTTGATAATAAACGTTTTACCATATAATCGTCCATTAAAACAAATACAAAATTAATCCATTTTTTCTCCGTGGAATGTTTTTGGGGTATATTTTACCCACAGCCGATTGTTTAAGTATTGGCAATCAGATATTTACCAAAGGGATTAAAGCGAAAATATATAATAAATTTTAGAGCAAAACACGCAGATTCTATTTACTATTTTGACATATATATAATATTGGAATGCGACCAGTCCAACGGAAGACCTGTCCAGCAGAAGACCAGTCTAACGGAAGACCAGTCAGTCTGCAAGACCGTTAGCCTGCTAGCCTGTCAGACCGTTAGCCTTTTAGCCTTCAAGTCTTTTCGCCATTAAAACAAACTCATCTGCGTTCCATCGTCGGGCATGAATGCATCGTCGGAGAGTTTCGACGAATCGTCTTCTGCCTGCGGCTCTTCCTCGGGCTCCTCGTCCTCGGGCTTTACTAGCGGTTCGATAAAACAGATTTCCTTTACTGCGTAGGTTGTGAGTCGCTTGCCTCGTGCTGTGATACCCTTTACACCGATAAATTCCTCGGCATCGATAATTTCAGGATCGCGCTTTTCGTCCTTGCCGCCAAAGGTTATCTTAAGCTGCGGATGCTTGTCCTCGCTTACTGCAAGCATATACGAACCTTCATATTCCGAAACAAACGACTGCGGCTTGGTCATTTCCTGCACATTGAAACGCTTGAGGTAATAGAAGTTCTGCTCGGCATCGAAATGAACGGCAGTGAAAACTTTGTCGGCCTTGTACTTCTCGATTATGAGAATGTCGTCGTTGTAGTGGTTCGAG
>CADARW010000032.1 GCA_902790405.1 uncultured Bacteroidia bacterium | reverse complement strand
TCGTCATCGACAAGAGCTTTCACAAGAGCAAGACCTTGCATCATGTAGCAGATATTGTCCTGGCTCTGCCCCTCCTTTTCGATTACACCACGCTGGAAAACAGACAAATACCTACCCGTTCCATCCTTTTTCTTGTTTACAGAGCCGTAATCGATACCAAATTTTTCGTGATACTGCTTCCAGAAACCGAGGGTAACATCGTCGCGGAGCAGGAAACCATTTATATCGTCGGGATACTTTACCATCTGCGAGACATCGTCCGATTCGGGCGACACCAAACCATGATGGCAACGCAGAGCATACTCCGAATACAAGTCGAGACGCTCGATTGAAAGCATCGCATAAACAAGCAACTTCAATGTTTCGTCGTAATTCTGCCCATTGTCCTTAAGCAGGCGATATTCGGTCGACAAAATTCCAAGCCAATGGTTGAAATTGGCATTGCCGTCGCTCCAGCTAATCCATATTCGCTTTCCGTTTGCATCGACACGCCTGTCCATTGCCGGAATGTTAACGCCAAACTGCTCGACATTTTCAGATGTAACCAGCCAATCGTCGAGCAAGCGCGAACGATAGTCCTGATACTTTGCATGAATATCGGCAACTTCCTGTGCCATTGCAAGACTGGACATCAACATGAACAATATCAGAACTTTAACTTTCATAATCTTATAGTTTCAAAAATCAATTACAATTAGTACTGCCAAATCTATGCCAATACTTTCAGAACATAAACCTCCTTTGTATCCTTGTCGAACTTAAACCTCTCGTCGATACGCATTCCTACCACCCAAACAATTTTTCCGTCGGATTCGATTATGCGCACATCGTTTTTTTCTGCCTGCGACAACTTTTCGTCCTTGAAAAAGTCGCTTAGTTTACGCATACCTTTCATTCCCAACGGCATAAACTTGTCGCCGAAACGCCATCTGCGAAGCGTAAGCGGGAATTTCAACTTTTTCACGTCGATATAGGCGACATGAGGATTCCTGTCGTACACAAAATCGTCGTCGCAGTACGCGAACGAAATTTCGAAGCCGTATTTTTTCAGTTCGCCAATTGCCGAAATCGATACTTCGGCCTCGGCATCATCGGCGAGAGACTTTCGCACCTCGATGTATTCGCGGTTGCGGGTAATCACAATGCCATCCATCTCGCATTTGCGACCAGTCTGCGAATCGAGCAGACAAATTGCCTCGCCTGCCAGAGGCTTGTGCACGCCTTCGCCAATAAGAATTTCGAAAAGAATAGTCGCTGGAGCAGCCGTCTGCTTAATCTTTTCGACATCAATCCTCATCATATCGTTGTCGTACGTCACAGCAAGTTCCTTTGCACGACGCACGTAGTCGTTCATAATCTTCTCGGTATCGGCAAAATACGAAATCGACCTCAAGATATTATCCTTGGCGGCCACGTTTATTTCCTCGAGAAGAGGCATAACCAGATGGCGCACCTTATTTCGGGCATACTTGGTAGTTGCGTTTGTCGAATCGTTGTGAAACGCGATGCCGTCGTCGGCAGAAATTTGTGATATGTCGGCGCGTGAGACTTCGATAAGCGGACGGAAAAGTTTTCCAGCCAGCGGCTTCATACCCGAAACGCCACGAATTCCTGTACCACGGATAATGTTTAGTATTGCCGTTTCGACCTGGTCGTCGGAATTGTGTGCAAGAGCAACATACTGGCAATTTTCCTTCTCGGCAAGTTCGAAAAACCAGTCGTAGCGAAGCTTTCGTGCGGCCATCTGAATCGACAAGCCAGTTTCGTCGGCGTATTTGTGCGTATCGAAAGTGTTCACATGGCATGGCACATACAATTTGGCACAAGCGTCGCGAACAAACTGCTCGTCGCCATCCGACTCCTCGCCTCGCAACTTGAAATTGCAATGAGCGACAACACATTCGTAATTCATTTCGTTAAGCAGATGCAGCATCACCATCGAATCGATGCCACCGCTTACAGCGCAAAGCAAGCGTGTCCCCTTAGGAACACCATAGCCCGAAATCAAGTCCTTAACCTTTGTCTTCAACATATTCCGAAAACGGAAAATCTCCGTACTCCTTTAAAAGTTTCAAATATTCAACACGTGTAATCGACTCTCCACCAAGACTTTCCAGAAGCTGAGTCTTTTGCTGGCAGTCAATTACCACCACACCGTTTTTCAGGCAGAAATCGACGAGCGCACAAAAAGCCACCTTACCGGCATCGGTCTCCTCGTGAAACATCGACTCGCCCATAAACACCTTGCCAATGAGGTTTCCGTACAATCCGCCAACTAACTTGTCGTCGTGATAAGTCTCGAACGAATACCCGTAGCCATATTCGTGCAGTTTTGTATAAGCCGAAATTATACCTTCGGTTATCCACGAACCGTCCTGGTCGGCGCGTTCGATCGTAGAGCATCGTCTAATCACAGCCTCGAAATTGGCATTTACCTTGACAGTAAATTTACGGCAGCTATGACGCAACGACTTCGAAATGTGAGCCTTTTCGGGGAAAACCACAAAACGAGGATCGAGCGAAAACCACAACAGTTCCATCGAATCGCAAGGCCACGGGAATATTCCCGAACAAAGAGCCAACAGCACCCGTTCGGGCGAAAAATCGCCTCCCACGGCGACAAGCCCGTCGTCGTCGGCTTCGTTAGGGTCTGGAAACCAGAGACAATCGTTCGGAAGTTCATACACTGCCATAGACAGCAAATGTACTAATAATTAAAGAAAAAACTAATCTAAGATTGCAAAAGTTTCCAACTCCGAACATTAACATTCAAATTCTGTAACATTGCCATATTCACTGCAATACAAATTAACATCAAAAGTTAGTAACAAATCATTTTTTATTAGATTTTTTGGCGCAAAAGAAGTATTTTTGTTATTTAAAATAAATCCTCAGCAATGGCACTGACAGCAGAAGAGCAAGTTTATATTGAACAACTATACGACGACCTTATTAAGTCGGCTAAGCGTCTGAAAACCGCCGAAGATATTGCATTTGTTCGCAAGGCGTTTGAACTTGCCAACAAGGCTCATTCGAAAATGAGAAGAAAGAGCGGCGAACCATACATAATTCACCCGATTGCGGTAGCTAAGATTGTCGCCTCCGAAATAGGACTTGGACGCAAATCGATAGCAAGCGCCCTTCTGCACGATGTGGTTGAAGACACCGACTACACAGTCGCCGACATCGAACGAATGTTCGGTCCGAAAATAGCAAGCATAGTCGAAGGGCTTACAAAAATCTCCACCATACTTGACCAAGACGCATCGAAGCAGATAGAAAACTTCCGCAAGATGCTCATGACCATGTCGGAAGACATAAGGGTGATAATGATAAAGCTTGCCGACCGACTGCACAACATGCGCACTCTCGACTCGATGCCCGAGTACAAGCAGATAAAGATTGCCAGCGAAACCAGCAACGTATATGCTCCACTTGCCGAACGTCTGGGTCTTTACGCCATTAAGACCGAACTCGAAGACCTTTCGCTGAAGTTCACCAACCCTACCGCATACAACGAGATAACCAAGAAGTTCCATGAGACCGAAGAAGAGCGCAACAAGTACATCAACGACTTCATCAAGCCTCTGAAAAAAATCATGGACGACAACGGCATCCCGTGCAAAATAAAAGGTAGGCTCAAGTCGGTGTACTCCATCTGGCACAAGATGCAAAAGCAAAACATTCCTTTCGAAGATGTTTACGACTTGTTTGCCATAAGAATCATATTTGACCATCCCGACGACATGACCGACGACAAGGCTCGTGAAACCTGCTACAGGATAATGTCGTTGATTACAAACGTTTACGAATACCACCCCGGACGAATTCGTGACTGGGTGAAGAAGCCGAAGCCAAATGGCTACGAAGCACTGCATATCACGGTCATGGGTCCGCAGGGACGATGGGTCGAGATACAGATCCGCAGCCGCAAGATGGACGACATCGCCGAAAAAGGTATTGCTTCGCACTGGAAATACAAGACAGGAGAAAAAGGCAACAATCCTGGGCTTAACTCCCTCATTGAAAACATGAAGGAGACCTTGAGCAACACCGAAGGTTCGTTCGACTTCCTCGACGACTTCAAGCTCGACATTTTCACAAAGGAAATACATATTTTCACACCCAAGGGCGAAATCGTCGACATACCAAAGGGTTCAACAGTTATCGACTTCGCATACGACATACATACCGACGTTGGCAACCATGCGATAGCAGCAAAAGTAAACCACAAGATGGCACCTCTGTCGCAAGTGCTGTACAGCGGCGACCAGGTCGAGATACTTACATCGAAAAAGCAGACGCCCAAAATCGAATGGCTCAACTTTGCAATGTCGGCAAAGGCAAAGTCCCAGATAAAGAAGGCACTGAAAGCCGACAAGTCGGCAGACACCAGCAAAGGCAAACGAATGTTCGAAAAGAAATTGAAAGAACTTAACATCAGCCTCGACTTCAAGGATATGCGCAAGCTACGCGAAAAACTGGAAGTGAATTCTGACGACGATATTTACTTCATGCTTGGTTCTGGACAACTTAAAGAAAATGACCTTTCGGGACTCCTAGCTCTTGTCGACAGCCAGAAGAACAACAAGCAGGACGGTTTCTTCACAAAATTCTGGAAACTTGGAATAGGCAAGTCGGAAACAACACCCAACGAAAAGATAAGCCACAAGAACACTTTCGTCATAAACGACAACGAAAAGCGATTCTCGCTTGCAACATGCTGCAACCCCATCCCCGGCGATGAAGTCGTAGGCTACATAACACCCAACAACACCGTCATCGTCCACAAGAAGGACTGCCCCGAACTGAAGTCACTTGCAGCAACCCACGGCGAAAAGATTGTAGCCATTGAATGGGAAAGCTACAAGGGCAAATCGTACGAAGTGCAAATCGTCATCGAAGGCGTCGACCACCTCGGACTTGTGTACAACATCACAAAACTTATATCGCAGGAAGCAAACGTAAACTCCAACATGCTTCATTTCGAGACGCACGGAGAGATTTTTACCGGCAAGATAAACCTTTTCGTACAGAACAAGTTCAACCTCGACGACCTTATAAGGAAAATCCTCGAAATCGAAGGTGTAATAAAAGTTTCAAGAAGTGAATAATGAATACAGGAGAAGTAAACTCTATATTGATGCTGCTTGACGACCCCGACGAAAAAGTTTTCGATGGGATAAAAGATGTAATTGTCGATAATTTCGGCGACTTCTCTTCGCATCTCACTAAAAAGCTATATTCGGGTACGTGCAGCGACACCGTAAAATACAGGATATCTTTGCTTGCACAGTCGTCAATCTCAAAAATATTTCTCTCCGACTTTCAGAACTACACTGCTAAGCTCACGCCAGAGCCATCGCTGCTTGCCGGCACAATAATGATAGAGAAACTAGCCGACAGTTCGTTCGATTCGGCAGAATTTTCACATTATATGCATAGCCTATCGCGAAAAGTATGGCTCCAGATAGGCGACAACACCGGCATCGAAACTTTGGCAATCATCAGGAACATATTCGAGGAAGAACATATTCACGTCAACGAAAAGAGCGGAATCGCACTGAACGGAATTTTCCGAAACGAGAGCAAGCCTATGCCGACGACATTGTTCTACCTCGTACTCCTAATAGTATGCCAGGAGAACGGAATAAACATACGACCGATACTAACGCCAAAACCTAGAGAAGAAAGCACTATCGAAATAGGATATGTAAACCCAGAACTTGCCAAATCGGCAAACCTCCCATCGAAATACGGAGCAATGTTTGCTGTCGACAACGAACTTCATTTGAAACGCGAAGCACGCATATTTCTGGGACAACCGCTACCCTATTTCAAATATCTAAGAGAATGGCAATACGACAGATATATTACGACTAGGGCCAACGAGAAAAGGTTCCCTGCATATTATTCTGTGATAATGGAAAAGATTGCCGAAGTTTTACATAAGAACATTAAATATTAGAATATGAACATAATAATTGCTGGTTCGGGAAATGTAGGAAGATACCTTGCAAAGAAACTTGTAAAGGAAGGCCACGATATTGTTGTGATTGATACCAACAAGGAAATTCTCCGCGAAGTGGAATCCTCATACGACCTGATTTCTCTATATGGTTCATGCACATCGTTTTCAGTACTCAAGGAAGCTGGCGTCGCCAACTGCGACCTATTCATAGCTGTAACCAACTCCGAAGACTCGAACGTGCTGGCCTGCGTCTTTGCGAAAAAGTTCGGAGCAAAGAAAACTGTTGCCCGAATCGACAATATGGAATACCTCTCGCCAGTAAACAAACTTTCGTTCATCAACCTTGGCGTCGATAGGCTGATATATCCCGAATACATTGCAGCACAGGAAGTTGTTGGTGTTATCAAGCAAACCGGCACTACCGAGATTTTCGAATTCTCGGGCGGCAAACTTACAATGTTCGTCATAAAGGTCGACGAAAACTCACCGTTGCGCAACTTGATGCTCAAGAATTTCGCCACACTTACCGACTTGCGCGACTTCAGAATCGCAGCCATAACACGCGACTTCGAAACCATCATTCCAAATGGTGAAACAATATTACAAACCAACGACTTCGTCTATATCATAACTTTACCCGAAATAATGCAGGATCTGCTGGCATCGATAGGAATCTCGAAGCTCGAACTACACAACATCATGATACTCGGCGGCAGCCGCATCGGAATAAGGACATCTAAATTCCTCGAATCGCAACTCAACATCAAACTTTTCGAGATAGATCCCGAAAAGAGCCGCAAACTCGTTGACATCCTGCCAAATACAATGATAGTCAACAGCGATGGACGTAACATCGACAACCTTCTCGACGAAGGTCTTGAAAACACAGATGTGTTTACGGCCGTCACTGGCGACGACGAGACGAACATCCTTACCTGCCTGATGGCCAAGCGCTACGGAGTAAAAAAGGTAATTGCCGAAATCGAAAACCTCGACTACATCGATGTTGCATCGCGCATGGGAATCGACACCATTATCAACAAAAAGCTTAGTACCGCCAGCATGATATACGCCCTTACCATGAAAGCCGAGGTTGCAATGATAAAATGTCTGACCGGAACAAAAGCGGAAGTGCTCGAATTCATCGTATCGAAGGATGCCTTGGTAACAAAGAACCAGCTGAAGGACATAAAGTTCCCCGATGGCATAATAATCGGCGGCATCGTTCGCGGCAACAAGAGTTTCATTGCAAAAGGTGACACGCAAATACGACAAGGCGACAGCGTAGTACTATTTGCTTTGCCCGATGCAATCAACAAGATTTCAAAGTATTTCTAAAAAGGAAACGCCAACACTACTCTTGCTTCTTGCCCAAATACCTTGGAGCCAAGATAATAAGCAGTACAGCTACCATTATAGTCACAAATCCGAAAACCAACGAAATTGTGAACGGTTCATCGAATACGATGCAGCCAAAGAATACTGCTGTAGCAGGGAGAGAAACAGTTGTCGGGACAAGTCCAAGTCCTGCAAGGCAGAGCCACGAAAAAGCATCGGGAACAGCCTGCAGCTGAGTTCCGCAGCCAAGACGGAAGAAAAACAGCACAAACGTACCCACAACAATGGCATAGAACGACAATTTGATGCTATTCATTTCTTTCAGTGCGGAACGGTTTACACCTACTATATATATAGCGTATGTCAACGACGACATTACAACGAAGAAAATTCCCATCAGAGTAACCGAACCTGAATCGTCGCCCTTGTAAAGCAACAATAGTCCGCCAAACGACAACACAAGCGAAAGCACTGTGTACCAACGGATTCGCTCTTTAAAGAAAACAGCCATGATTATAGCCGTAAGCACAGGGTACACAAAAAGAATTGTCGATGCAATTCCCGCAGGCATCATGTGGTAGCTCTCGAACAGGAAAATCGACGACGAGCAGAACAACGAACCCATTATCACAACGGCTACAAGTTCCTTTGCCTTCAGTCTGAAATCTATTTTCTTTACAAGCATAAGTATAGCGAGAGCAACAGCAGCAATCGCATACCTATAGAACAATATCGAATCCACTCCCACACCACGTTGCATCACAGGCAGCGAAAACAATGGATTCACTCCATAACATATCGCCGACAAACATCCGCAGATGTAACCCTTTACCTTATTACCTTCGAGTTCTGTCATTGTAAAAAAAATTGAGCGCAAATTTACAACTTTTATTATTTTTGCATCATTCACTAAAATCAAAAGTACGATGAAAAGAATATTTTTCCTATTAGCATTAGTTTTAGCAGCAAGTTTCTGCTTCTCGCAGTCGGTTTTATGGAAAGTTACCGGCAAGAAAATCAAGAGCCCGTCCTACCTTTACGGCACAATCCACATTCAGGACAAGCGCGTATTTTCCTACGACAACACTGTAACCGACGCCTTCGACTCGTGCGAAGCCTTTGCAATGGAAATCCTCATGGACGAAATCGACCCTAAGGAATCGCAGGAAGCAACACTCATGAAGGACGGCAAAACGTTGAAATCGATAATGTCGGAAGAAGACTACAAGCTTCTCGACAGCGCATTTACCGCAGCAACAGGCGCAAGCATAATGCTGTACAACCGCATGAAACCGTTTTTCATCAGCAGCGCCATGATGCAGGCCGGAATGCAGCACGACATGGAAACCGCTCTTGACCTACATTTGCTGCAAACAGCACGCAAGGCAGGAAAATCTTGCTACGGTGTAGAAAAATTCATGGACCAGATAAATGCCATCGATGCCATCAGCCTCGAAGACCAGATAAAAATGTTAATAGACGGAATCAAGGATACAACTTCCGACGGTGGCAAAAAGGAAGAACAACAATTTGCCGACCTTCTCGACGCATACCTGACCTTCAACTTGGACAAGGCTTTGGAAATGAGCTCCGATCCGTCGTTGCCAGCCGAATTCAACCAGGCATTCCTTATCAACCGCAACAGCGGAATGGCAAAGAATTTCATAAAAATCGCCAAAAAGCAAACACTTTTCTGCGCTGTTGGTGCAGCACACCTTCCTGGCGAACAAGGCGTAATCAACCATCTGCGCAAGGCTGGACTTACAGTAGAGCCTGTAGTTTTCAAGTGGAAAGAAGAATAACAAACGTAAACGAAGAATACAAAAAAAAGAGGCCTAAAGCCTCTTTTTTATTTCGAGTAATACTCAATCTTTCGTTTTACTGTTTGGTCATCAACTTTCAGTTCTATCCAGTTTCCATATTCATCTTTCGAAACAATAGAAACATCCATAGACCATTCGTCGCGTGTTTCCTCCGCCATGTCTTCGTCGACGAAATTGTACCTTATTATATTTCCTTCTTCATCATACTCAATATGACATTCCGAATAATAAGCTCCATCGCCAGCGGCAGTAAGATTATGACGGACATTCTCCTTGTCGTAGCCGAACATTGCACTTCCGCCCGGGCCATCGTATGTTGAAACAATGTAGCCATCCTCGTCCCTGTCAATCTGAACACCATTTTGTCCAGAATATTCGGTTGCATAGTCAATTAACTTGCCATTCTCGTCAAATTTTGCCTTGCGTCCGCCGGGAAATTCGACCGACTTCACATGTCCATGCACCTCCATGAAAGCCAAGTCGGGAGTAATGAAAACAGGTTCGGGAGCCACTTCTTCTGCTTCCACAACTACAGTATCAGCAACTGGCAGCGAATCTTGACAAGCAACATCATTCTCGACCTTGTCCGACTTCGAATTTCCGCACGATACGGCAGCAATACACATGGCTAAAGCCGCTAACAATTCTATTTTCCTCATAAAAAGCAGTTATTTATTTTAAAAAGTATTCGATTGTAGTAACAACCCTAACCATTTTGATGTAAGGAGTATTTTCATCGCGGTCGTAAATTGAGAACTGACCCTGCGAAGCAGTCTTGATACCACCAAGGGTACTTTCCGAATCGGCAGCAAACTTCTCGGCAACGGCACGTGCATTGCGGGTAGCCTCCTCCACCATTTCGGGTTTCAGTTCGTTGAGTCCGTTGAACGAGAAACTTGTCTGGTGTTCCCAGCTCGACTCACAAGTAATGCCAGCGCTTAGGAACTCATCCTGACGCGATATAAGTTCACGGACCTTGTCAACCTGATCGGAAGCAACTGTAATCACCGACTTCAACTGGTAGCGGTAAGGGATTGTGTTATTAGACCAGCGATCGGCCTCTCGGTCGTCGGCAGAAATAGGTGCAACGCTAATCTCATCAGCCGAAATGCCATTTTCCTTCAAAAAGTTAACAATAAACTTGTTTTTCTGATTGACTGTAGAGTACAACTCCGACATTTCGTTGCCAACCTCCTTGAAAACAATCGGCCAGATAACATGGTCGGCTTTAACCTCACGCTCCGACAAACCCTTTACCGAAACAAACCTGTCCTTGTCGGCATAACTGCCAATTCCAGACTTAACATAAAAGCCATGACCAATAAGACCAATGACCAAGCCCAACATTATCAAAAGGGCTGATACTATAACATTCTTCGTATTCATAACTAAAACTTTTTTACAAATATAATCCTTTCCATTATCAAAAAGCAAGCCAAGAGACAAAAGTTATCAAACATTTTTTCATTCAGCATAAAAAAAGGTGTCTAACATATTGGGAATATATCAGACACCAAAAATAAACCAATCTATGAAAAAATGAAAAAAATTAAGATGCATTTTCATTTTCACCACATCGACTACATATCACCGATATAATGATTTTACAAAATTATACAATCTTTTGTCTGCTCATAACAATTCTAGTCACAGCCAAACAAATATTATACCAACAACATATTACACACTATTATAAGATGATTTATATATACTAATTGAAACATTCTTTTTATACACAAAATAAGAAATTATATTTCAGCTAATTGTTATATATTTGCAATGCAATGAAGACGAAACTAATAGGAACTAACGACGGTTCATTTACACTTACAAACGAATACTTTGGCGAAACTTACCACAGTATAAACGGAGCAGTATCTGAATCGGTACACATATTCATAAATCTTGGACTTAGAAATTTCAAAAATTCAGAAATAAACATTCTGGAAATTGGATATGGTACTGGCTTGAACGCCATGCTAACATATATAGAAAACATACAGTTAGGTAACGTCATAAAATACCACAGCATAGAAAAATACCCAATTGACGATGCTGATTTTATGGAATATGCAGCACGAAACACGCAAATCTCAGAGAAAATTGAGGGAAAAACACTAAAAGATTTCTGCATAGGATGGGATAAAGAAATTGAAACATCAAATAATTTCAAATTGTACAAACAGGTTGTCGATTTCAACGAATTTATTCCTAGCAACAACTACGACTTGATATATTTCGATGCATTTTCACCCGAAACACAGCCCGAAATGTGGTCGGAAGAGAATCTGCGCAAGATAATAGACAGACTTGTACCAGATGGTTTTTTTGTCACTTACTGCAGCAAAGGCATAGTAAAGCAAGCTCTCAGAAATCTAGGTATGACAGTAAGACGAATGCCGGGTCCAGCAGGCAAACGCCACGTTTTGCAAGCACAGAAAAGCAGCCAAAGCAACATTCTGTAATCTTTTTTATTATATGTATTGCATATTTAAAAATTTGTCAATACCTTTGAAAATTGTTTTACTGAATATATTTTGCTAAGTTGGCAATAAAGTTTTTTCACTGGCAATCAACACATTAAGCAAGATTCATTCGGAAAAGCAAAGTATAGTTTCCAACAAAATTGGATGGAATATGAAGAGATTTTTATTGATACTGCTGTTGATAGTCAACATATCGGCGATTGCACAGAACAACCTGCCCGACCCTCCTAAATTCAAGTCGGCCAGCGTTATCCCCGAATCGTCGCCTGCCACGGTAAAATTGACGTGGAATCCAAGCGACTCTACCGATGTTGCCGGATATATTGTTTATAAGATAGTTGACAATATTACCACCACCCTCGACACCGTACGCGGACGCAACACCACATCATACGACTACATTGGCTCGTCGGCCAGCACAATTAGCGAAAGGTTCAGAATGGCAGCTTATGACAACGACGGATACAAGAGCACTATCACCGACCCGCACGCAACCATTTTCATGACAATGTCATACGACAAATGCGGACGTACCGCAACTTTGTCTTGGTCTCCATACTTAGGTTGGGGACAAGAAATTGTCAACTACCGAATATACAGACGCTACGCAGAATCACAATACCAGATTGTGACCACATTGCCAGCAACAGCATCGGAATATATCGACCAGAACTTGACTGATGGACGAATATACTATTACTATGTGGAAGCCGTTCGAAACGATGGCATCACTGCAACATCCAATTCGCAATCAATAACGGCATCGGGACACGAAGGTCCAGTATCGCTTAAAGCCACATCATCTTACGTTGATGCAGACAATAATATTGCTGTTTACTTCCAAATTAAAACCGGAGGAGAAGTCGCAGAATACCAATTATATAGATCAACAAATCTCGACAGTACGTTTACCAACATTGCCAGCTTTCCCAATACTGGACAACCACAAATAATATATAAGGACACAACAGCAAATGCAACAGACAGTATATATTATTACAAGCTGGTTTCAATTGATCCATGCGGACACATTTCCAAGGAATCAAACATTACATGCAATATTGTACTTAAAGTAGAATCGATATCGAAAACAGAACATATCCTCGAATGGACCGACTACAAAGGTTGGACAGACGGCGTTGACTCGTACAAGACTTACAGCTATTTCAGCGGAGTCCCTGCCGAACTCGGAAGCACCGGATCGGGATCACGCTTGTTCAGAAACGACATAGCAAACTATGTAAAATCGTGCCACGACAAACAAATTTACCTTACCGATGCATTCTGCTACTACGTAGAGGCTTACGAAAACACACAAGAATATGCACAACAGAATATAAGCCGTTCGAATATAGCTTGTGTATATGAAACCCCTTTAATATGGGTTCCAAGCGCATTTAATATAACATCTACAAATGAAGAAAACAGAGTCTTTAAGCCTGTAGTTTCATTTATCAAAGAAAACTCCTACCTATTTGTAATATACGACAGATGGGGACAACAGGTATTCAAAACCACAGACACAAATGAAGGATGGACTGGAATTGAGGCAAAAAAATATTATCACACTGACAGTTACGTATATTACATAAAATACAAAGACTACAACGACAAAGAATATCATAAGTCGGGTACATTTTACCTACTTATGGAATAATAAAATATCATAACTACAAGTGCGGCCAATGCCGCATTTGTTTTCTACACCAATAATTATTAAATTTGCACCACAAAAAAATTAAAGGAAAATGGGTTTACATTGTGGAATCATAGGCATAGCCAACTGTGGAAAAACCACGGTTTTCAACTGCATGTCGAAGACAAAGGCAGAAACAAGCAACTTCGCTTTTTCGAGCAATAAATCTAATATAGGTGTTATTTCGGTGCCTGATGCAAGGCTTAAGGAAATGGAAAAATTCCAGCCAACCGAAAAACTAGTACCTGCAACCGTCGACATTGTCGACATTCCTGGTCTTACAAAAGGTTCGAACCATGGCGAAGGCGTTGGTAACCAATTTCTTGCCGATATCAGAAATGCCGATGCGCTTATTCATGTGCTACGTTGCTTCGACGACGACAACCTCCCCCACATCGACGGTTCGGTTGACCCCGTAAGAGATATGGAAACCATCGACCTCGAACTGCAAATCAAGGACATCGAATCCATCACAAAGAAGATCGCCCGCATGGAAAAACTTGCAAAGGTCGGCGACAAAGAAGCAAAACAGGCCGTTGAGGTTCTGAAAATATACCAGGAGCACCTCGAAAACATGCAGAACGCACGTACCGCACCCGTAAAGGAAGAAGACAAGAAATACATTTCCGACCTTTTCCTTCTCACATCAAAGCCTGTGATGTACGTCTGCAATATCGACGAAGGTTCAATTAAGGACGGCAACAAGTATGTAGATGCTGTTAAGAAAGCTCTCGAAGGCAGCGACGTAAAGATACTTACAATTGCAGCAGCTCTCGAATCAGAAATTTCGGAACTCGACACCGACGAGGAAAAACAGGAATTTCTTGCCGACTATGGTCTCGAAGAACCTAGCGTAAACCGAATTATCCGCGCCGCCTACGACCTGCTCAACCTGCAGTCGTTCTTCACCGTAGGTCCGAAGGAAATCCGCGCTTGGACCATCCACAAGGGAGAAACAGCACCCGAAGCAGCTGGCGTTATCCACAGCGACTTGCAACGCGGTTTCATCCGCGCCGAAGTCATGAAATACAACGACTTCGTAACCTTAGGCTCCGAAAATGCTGTTAAGAATGCTGGTAAATTCCATGTCGAGGGAAAAACCTACGTCGTTGAAGACGGCGACATACTCAACATAAGGTTTAATGTCTAATTTTTAGCAAAATGGCACAACAGGTTTCAACACCAAAAGGAACACGCGATTTCGGTCCAGCCGAAATGAATAGGAGAAATTACATCTTCAACACCATAAAGGAAGTATTCCACAACTACGGATTTTCGCAGATAGAGACCCCCGCAATGGAAACCCTCTCCACCCTACTCGGCAAATATGGCGCCGAAGGCGACAAACTGCTCTTCAAGATTCTGAATTCGGGAAATTTCACCGATAAGATTTCAAAAGAAAGCCTTGAAGCTCAAAATTATATCGAAATAACTAACAATATTTCGGAGAAAGGCCTTCGCTACGACCTTACAGTTCCATTCGCACGTTTTGTAGTGCAACATCGCAACGACATAGTTTTTCCGTTCAAACGTTACCAGATTCAGCCCGTTTGGCGTGCCGACAAGCCACAGAAAGGCAGATACAGAGAATTTTACCAATGCGATGTCGATATAATCGGATCAAAATCCTTATTCAACGAGTTTGAACTTATACAGATTATTGACGATGTATTTGCAAAACTTGGCATTTCGGTAACTTTGAAGCTCAACAACCGTAAAATCCTATCGGGAATTGCCGAAGCCATTGGCGAAGCCGACAAATTTGTTGCAATCACTGTCGCCATCGACAAAATCGACAAGATTGGCTTGGAAAAAGTTGAGGACGAACTCCGCGCAAACGGACTTTCGGAAGATGCAATCGTAAAGTTACGTCCTATCCTCACCAACAAGGGCAACACCGACGAAACTTTCAAGCTTATCGAAAGCATTATCGGCAATACCGAAACCGGCAAGGCTGGAATCGAGGAAATGAATGTAATTTTCGGCTATATACGCGACCACAAGTTAGGAATAAACGTAGAACTAGACCTTAGCCTTGCACGTGGATTAAATTACTATACTGGTGCTATTTTCGAGGTCAAAGCCAACGACGTTGAAATTGGCAGCATCTGCGGTGGTGGTCGTTATGACAACCTTACTGGCATTTTCGGTCTGAAGGACGTATCGGGCGTTGGCGTTTCGTTTGGTGCCGACCGTATCTACGATGTCATGACACAACTCGAACTTTTCCCGAAGCAAACCGACGAGTACAGCAAGGCTCTATTTATTAACTTCGGACAAAAGGAAGAATGCGCCTGCGTCGAAATCGCACGGAAGTTGAGACAAAAAGGTATAAGTTGTGTTGTTTTCCCAGAAAAATCGAAACTCGACAAGCAATTCAAGTACGCCGACAGCCACAACATACCATACGTTATTATTATAGGTGAAAACGAAATAGCCAATAGGACTGCGACAATAAAGGAAATGGCAACTGGCAAACAGACCAGCATATCGCAGGACGAAATAACAGATTTCATAAAATAGTGTCGGAAGCAATTCTGAGGGGTAAAATAAAGCCGGCATTATTCAAAAACGCTCTCCAAATTGGAGAGCGTTTGCTTTCTAGTATAGGCACAAAAAATGCCGGAAGAACAACCCTAATAAAACCTTCCAGC
The DNA here is from genome assembly GCA_902790405.1 of uncultured Bacteroidia bacterium. Lineage (GTDB taxonomy): Bacteria > Bacteroidota > Bacteroidia > Bacteroidales > ML635J-15 > Bact-19. The sequence continues at coordinate 7,361 of CADARW010000032.1, read as the reverse complement.
ATATTTTTGTAATTGCCAATTTTTTGTTACTTTATTTTAACCTCATGCGTTACAAAAGTATGTCTTTATGCTGAAATGGAAGATACGTAAATATACGCAATTTAAATGTTTTTTCAAAATTTTCTTTTTTACCAATTGACTTCCAAATAATTTAGCATTTTTAAAACATATTTTTTTGCCTACATGAGCACTTTTTTCTACAAGTACAATTACTTACAGTACAAACTTAATTAACAACGCACGAAACATATCAACAAGTAATACTACTTGATTTACAAAACGCTATAATTTTACGATTCCGTTACGTACCGAATATTTGATTAATTCGGCAGTATTTGTGATTCCCATTTTTCGGAAAATATTAAGCTTGTGGCCTTCGACAGTTCTAGCGCTGATGCATAATTTTTCGGCAATTTCCTTACTTATCAGACCATCGGCGCAATACCTGATAATCTCGAGTTCGCGTGCCGAGAAAAGTTCTTCATGTACCTTTCTTGTCTCAGCAACCGACTTAAGTATCTTGGCTATATCGGTACCGAAATAATCGGCTCCATCCAAAATAGTTTCGATGGCGTTATAAATCTCTTCGGGGAGCGACGACTTGCTAATGAACCCGTTTACGCCGATTTCCATTGCCTTGATTACAGTGTCTTCATCGGTTTCGGCCGAGAGAATGAGAATTTTTAAATCCAACTTATCAGCTCTTATCTTTTCGGCTACCTGAAGACCATTCATCTCTGGCATCGAAATATCGAGAAGCACAATTTGCGGTTGGAAATCGTTGTATGCATCAAAGAACAAAGGTCCCGACGCAAATGTTCGTATACTATTGAGTTCATAGAACGGCATCAAAGCCATTCTGGTTCCTATAAGAAACAAAGGATGATCATCAACAATTGCAATTTTTACCGTTCTAGACATTGGCTTTTTTTATTGTAAAATTAAACTTAGTGTATTTACCAACTTCGCTCTCTACCGAGATAGTTCCGCCATTCTTCTTTACCATCTGCTCGCATACAGCAAGACCAAGACCATTTCCTTTCTCGCCATGTGTTCCGATAGTAGATTTGGTAGCATCCATACCGAAAATACCATCGAGACGTTCTTTTGGAATTCCGACTCCATTGTCCATAACAGAAACAACATATTGGCGACCTGCATCGGCGACAGAAATCTTAATTTCCGAATTCTCGTTCGAGAATTTTATTGCATTCGATATCAGATTACGCAATACCGTTTCAATCATATTCTTATCGGCATATACTATAACATCATCCGGCACTTCGACATTTATATTGATGCCCTTGCTGGAGGCAATCATCCTATTGAGGCGAGCAACATTATCTGCTAGTTCGACAAGCTTCAAGTCAGCTGGATTATAAGGCATTCTGCCCACCTCCATCTGCGACCAGTTCAACAAATCGTAAATAAGCTTCACCTGTTCTTCGCTTGTCTGCAGCACCTGAATACCCAGTTCCAATATTTCTTCTCTGCTCAGAGACTCATAATTATCGGACAACACCTGCAATACATTGCGGATTGCAAGTGCAGGATTCTTAAGGTCGTGCGAAATTATTGACAGGAACTTGTCCTTCGTACTGTTAATTTCCAGCAGTTCCTTATTTCTTACACGCTGAATATGCCATATTCTTATTATCATAGCAATAAGGACAAGAAGCAAACCAATAACGATAAAAAGGAAAAGTCTCATCATCCTTTGCTGCGCTATCGTATTTTTCTGATCCTCAATCTGTAGTTCCTTTTCTCTCAATTCAAACCTTACCCTCTGCGTGTTAAGTTTATTCTTTGTATCCTCGGAAAACAACGAGTCAGAAAATTCCTGATATTTTGATAAGTATTCGTAAGCCTCGCGATATCTAGACTGTGTTACATAAAATTCTCTCTTATCGCTGTAAATGTTAAGCAAAGCCTGACGGAAATGATTATCAACAGCGATTTTCTCACTCTCATCCAACAACCGTTCACCTTCGTCAAAATTATTTTTTATAATCTGGATTCTTGCAAGCCCTTGAATGCATAAGGCCAATATCTCTTTATTGTTTACAGATTTTGCAATTTCCATCGCCCTATTCAAATATACGGCCCCCTCATCATAATTTTTCATATCCATGTGACAAAGGGCAATATTATAAAGAGAATTGCATGCAGAATGCAAATCATTTGCTTCTTCTTGGATTGCAAGGCTTTTGGTCAACATTTCGATTGCCTTATCATACTCCTTCATTTCTCCATAAACACATGCAAGATTTGTCTGTGCAATTGAAATCCCTAAAGATTTACCATTATTCTCTGCACACACTAATGCCTCCTGGTAATACTTAAGTGACTCGGAAAAATTTCCCTGGTAAAAATAAATAGTACCATATGCCGTCATTATTCGTCCGCGAAAAGATTCATTGCCTGGAGGTGCCAACGATTCGGCTTCTTCAAGATTAAGAAGTGCTCCCGAATAATCTCCCAGATAAGTCAAAGCCCTACAATAAGCCATCAACAGTTCGGGAAGTTTCGACTTATCAGTTTTCCTGGCAATCTTTATTCCATCCGACAAGGTCAAAGCTGAATTATATAAATCGGAATTGGCTTCATATTGTTTAGCTGCTTCTAAACAACTATCGATAGGTGAAACTTTTTCCTGCGAAAATGCCAGGCCAGAAACAAGAACACCTATAAAAAATAATATAATCAGCTTATTTTTCATAATTGCCTCCACTTTCCAAAATTGACAATAAATCCATAGCGAGTTGTTTTTTCATACCATCAAACGACTGATAGTTGGACCTTACTATCTCACGGCAACGAGCCAACGAGTCTTCTGTTATATTTCCTAAATTATTTTCTACTAGCGACAAGCAATCCAACGCGAGCATTTCGTCGGCGACAACAAATTTTTCCACAAAGGGAACCACATCATCAAACACAACCGACGACTGCCACAGGTTAGTTATAAATTCACCTATAAGTTCGTGCTCCATATACCCTGCAAGACTTTCGAGAATCTGCTTCGAAACCTTCTTACTCTTAAGGTCAAGAAAAACACGACCGATTTCAGTACGCACATTGGCGAAAGGAGTAGTAAAGAAGACTTCAATCATAGGAGCTATGCAATACTCACCGCCAACCTCACGAATCCTATATAATGTATCCACAACGACCTCTTCATCAGGACTATACAGACCAGCAACAATCTGCTTCTGTTCCTTTGTTAGCATAGATAAATTGGCCATAATTACAAAAATTTTAAGTTGCAAAATTAAAAAAACTTTTCGACTAACACAATACTTTTCTGATACTTATTTTAGCTTTTTTTTCATCAATAATAATATACGACAAGCTAATATTTAGCAAAAAAAATATTGCCATATCTCATTTCATTTCAGTAATTTTGCACCCACTAAAAAAAAATAAAGAAACTATGTATAGAACTCATACCTGCGGGGAATTGCGCCTCGCAAATGCAGGACAAGAAGTTACATTGAGCGGTTGGGTACAGCGCGTACGCGACAAAGGTGCGCTGATTTGGATTGACCTCCGCGACAGATATGGCATCACTCAGCTTTTCCTTCAGGATGGCGTAAGCGACCCAAAGCTTATCGAACAGGCTCGTTCGTTCGGACGTGAATACGTTTTACAGGCAAAAGGCACTGTTGTAGAACGCGAATCGAAGAACCCCAACATGCCAACCGGCGAAATCGAAATCAAGGTTTCTGAATTCAATTTGTTGAATGCCAGCAAGGTTCCGCCGTTTACCATCGAAGATGAAAGCGATGGTGGCGACGACCTCCGCATGAAATACCGCTACCTGGACCTTCGCAGAAATCCAGTTCGCCGTAACCTCGAACTCCGCCACAACATGGCAATTCTTGTTCGCAACTACTTGAGCAACTTGAATTTCCTCGAAATAGAAACTCCTTTCCTTATAAAATCGACACCAGAAGGTGCTCGCGACTTTGTCGTTCCGTCGAGAATGAACCCTGGCGAATTCTACGCTCTGCCACAAAGTCCACAACAATACAAGCAGTTGCTTATGGTTGCCGGTTTCGACCGCTACTTCCAGATTGTTCGCTGCTTCCGCGACGAGGACCTCCGCGCCGACCGTCAGCCCGAATTCACCCAAATCGACTGCGAAATGTCGTTTGTTGAACAGGAAGACGTACTCAACACTTTCGAAGGACTGGCAAAGCACCTATTTAAAGAAATAAAAGGTATCGAGTTCGACAAGTTCCCTCGCATGACTTGGCACGACGCTATGAAATACTACGGTAGCGACAAACCAGACATCCGCTTCGGAATGAAGTTCGTCGAACTCAACGACGTTGCCAAGGGCAAAGGCTTCGGTCTGTTCGATGGTGCCGAACTCGTTGTCGGCATAAACGCCGAAGGTTGCGCCGAATACACCCGCAAGCAACTCGACCAGCTCACCGAATTCGTTAAGCGTCCGCAAGTTGGTGCAGGCGGAATGGTTTACATTAAGTACAATGCCGACGGTTCGTTCAAGTCATCAGTCGATAAGTTCTACAATGCCGACGATTTGAAGAAGTTTGCCGACAAGTTCGGAGCAAAGCCAGGCGACCTTATGCTAATCCTCTGCGGACCTGCAATGAAGACTCGCAAGCAGTTGAACGAACTCCGCCTCGAAATGGGTAACCAACTCGGACTTCGCGACCCGCAAAAGTTCGCTCCGCTTTGGGTTATCGACTTCCCGCTTCTCGAATGGGACGACGAAACTCAGCGCTACTATGCTATGCACCACCCATTTACCGCACCTAAGCCCGAAGACGAATATCTACTCGACGACCCGTCTAAATGGGGCGAAATTCGCGCCAATGCATACGACATTGTAATGAACGGCAGCGAAGTTGGTGGTGGTTCCATAAGAATCCACGACCGTGTTTTGCAAAACAAGATGTTCCACACTCTCGGTTTTACCGACGAGCAGGCACAAGAGCAGTTCGGCTTCCTGATGGGCGCATTCGAATACGGAGCTCCGCCTCACGCTGGTCTTGCATTCGGTTTCGACAGATTGTGTTCAATCTTTGCTGGAGCTGACAGCATCCGCGATTTCATCGCCTTCCCGAAGAACAATTCCGGACGCGACGTAATGAGCGGCTCTCCTGCCCCACTTGCCAAGGAGCAACTCGAAGAACTGGAAATCAAACTCGATTTGAAATCTGAATAGCATAAACGAAAAAAAGCGGAATTAACTTCCGCTTTTTTTATATACTCTGCTAACATTTATTTCTTTGCGAATTCGTAGCCTGCGCGTATTGCAGCGAGGTTCGAATTTACAACAGTTTCGCCCTTGCGACCGAAGATGCGCTGGATTGAAGCCTCAAGTTCTGCCAAGTCGATTTCGAGGAACGGGACAGTTGCACCAAGCAGAACCATGTTCGAACGAGCATTTACCTTCTTTGCCATGTCGTTTGCATTGAAAGCAACGGTGTTCTTTACCTTGTTCAATTCTGCCATAACCTTTTCCATATCAGGATAGTTCTTGATATTTACGAAAGGCTCGGAGTTGGTGATTATGCAACCGTCGGCAGCGAGGAACGGCAAGTAGCGCAATGCTTCCATAGGTTCGCTCGAAAGGATGATGTCGGCCTGACCTTCGGGAATAACGTCTGCATAAATCGGCTTGTCGGAAATACGGAGGTGCGAGAAAACCGAACCGCCACGCTGCGACATTCCGTGGATTTCAGACTGCTTCAAGTACAAATTTCTGTTGAGTGCTGCATCAGAGATGATTTTGGCTACCGATACGATACCGTCACCACCTACACCGCACAATATTATATCTTTCTTCATGATAATTTCTCCTATTATTAAAAGGTTATTTCTTTTCGCCTATGTGCTTCTTGAGTTCAACGATACAAGTTCTGCGCGGAATGATTACCGAAACGCCGTTGTAGTTGATTTCTTCTTCGAGAATCTTTACAAACTCGTCGTGGTTCTTTGGCAGCGGAACAATTTCGCGGATATGTTCCGGCTCAACGCCGAGACCTATACATATCTGTGCAATCTTGCAGTGTGCCGACGAAGGCTGACCACCTGTCATAGCGGTGATGTCGTTGTCGAGAATCATGATGACAACATTTGCCTTTTCGTTTACGCAGTCCAAGAGACCAGTCATACCGCTGTGACCGAATGTACCGTCACCGATAACAGCAACCGACGGGAAGATACCAGCCTCTGCAGCACCCTTAGCCATTGTGATTGAAGCACCCATACAAACGGTAGTGTCGATAGCCTTCATGTTGAAGCCCAAGGTGTAGCAACCTATATCGCCAAATACCTTGCCGTGATACTTAGCCATAACATCGTTCAATGCAGTGTAGCTGTCAACATGAGGACAACCCTGGCACAATGCTGGTGGACGGTTGGTTACAACTTCGGGAACTGGCATACCCTTTGCAGGAGCGAGTTTCAGAGCGGCTGCTATCTTTTCGGCGTTCATTTCGCCGTCGCGACGGATGGTTTCGTCCAAGCGACCCATAACCTTCTTGCCCTTGCCGAGGAATCCCTTGATGTGTTCCTCGATGAACGGCTGACCGTCTTCGAGAACAAGGATTTCGTCGCACTCGTCGTACAACTTGCTGAGCATATTGTATGGCAACGGATACTGGGTAATCTTAACAACCGGATACGGGCATTTGCCGTCCTTGAAGTTTTCCATCAAGTAGTTGTAAGCGATACCGCTGGTGATGATACCGAGCTTCTTGTTTTCGCCTTCGAAATACTTGTTGTAACCCGATTCTTCCGACGACTTTGTGAACAACGGCTGCTTGTCGATAAGATTTCTGTACAAGCGCTTTGCATTTGCCGGCAACAAAACGAACGAACTTGCATCAGCAGGTTCTGTCAATGGGTTCTGTGGCAGCGGATTGCGGCGTTCAACTCCTGCACGGCTGTGAGCCAGACGGGTAGGAATTCTGTAGAGAACCGGAGTACCGAGCTTTTCGGAAAGTTCGTAGCCGAAGAAAACCATATCGTAGGCTTCCTGCTGGTTCGACGGTTCGAGCATTGGAATCATTGCCCAGTGACCGTAGAAACGGCTGTCCTGTTCGTCCTGCGACGAGAACATGCTCGGGTCGTCGGCAACAACTACGAGAACGCCCTTAGTACCGATGATAGCTGCGTTCATGAACGGGTCACCGCATACATTGAGACCAACATGCTTCATGCATGTCATAGCACGCTTTCCAGCGTATGCAACACCTATTGAAGCCTCGAGAGCTGTCTTTTCGTTTGCACACCAATTGGCGATAACACCTTTTTCCTTTGCTTCCTTTGATTTGATTACATATTCGGTAATCTGAGTGGACGGAGTTCCGGGATAGCTGTTG
>CADARW010000031.1 GCA_902790405.1 uncultured Bacteroidia bacterium | reverse complement strand
CACAGAAGCAATAATGGCACCAAGAATAATGAATATTAGAGACTTGGCTGCGTTGCGTCTTACCGACGATAACCTGTCGCTGCGAATGGCGTTTATGTAGTCGTTTTTAAATTCGGCGGTTGCTTCGGCATATTCTATGCCTTGTGGCATGTATGTGGCGAGCTTCTCTGCAACTTCGACCTCCGCCATGTTTTGTGTGTCGGTGCTGCTGTTGCCTGCAATTCCAGGAAATGCGACAAAGATGAGGAGTATTATGGCCGGAATTCCAGCCGAAATATACAATGAGATGCGTCTTCTGGCAGGTTTTGATTCGGTATCGTTAATGAGTTCCTCTGTTCCTAATGATGCTAGAATGGTAATTCCCAATGCTGCTATTATCAGGATGTTAGAATATGTGCTGAAATTATAGAACAGGGGAATGTCCTTGGTTATAAAATATTCGATATTGCCGCATGACAGGATTATTGATATTGCTACGATTGCAATTATCCACCATTTGTTCTTGTTACGGCTGCATATGCAACCGAACAAAGCCAGGAATATTGTCAGTGCGCCTATGTAAGATGATCCGTTGCTGAAGAATTTCTTTCCGAAATACATGGGAGATTTGTCGGCAATCTTCTGTGCGTTTTTTTCTCCGAAAAGAGGGTAGAGTAGATTGTAAGTTTCTGATTTTGATGCTAGTCTGATATTCGATTTTCCTCCTTTAATATCGCTAAGCAATAGCGAAAGCGTTTCGCCTCCATCGTCGAAATATGGCTGGCTGATGTCGTAGTTCGGAACAGTTTTTTCGGCGTACTTCTGGTATTCGTACTCCTGAAACATTGTTTCGCTATTTGTGAATAGTGCAATTCCTAATGCGACAATTGTGAACGCGACTCCAGTAAATTTTCCCTTTTTTTCTGTTTGTTTCGAAATGAATACGTAAATTATGTATGCAAGAGCGATGAATAGCGTGTAGTTCACTATTTGGTAATGGCAGGTTGCAATTTGCAGAGCGCTGGCTATCAGTAGTATTGATGAGCCGATTGCTTTTCGGTTGTTGAATATGAGAACAATGCCCGAAATAATGTATGGAACCATGCCGATAGCAATCATTTCGGCGAATTCGCCCGCTTGCAGTTCTGCAATTCCGTATGAGAAAATTCCAAATGAGATGGAGCCTACTATTGCACTTGCTGGGCTTATTTTCAGTGTGTTAAGCAGGATGTATATTCCGATTAATGAAGCCAGCATTATGCAGAATATTGCAATGGATGATTGCCCGTTTTGTACAAAGTCGACTATTCCGGCAAATAGATTACTTTCAGTTATGTTTCGGTGCGAAACAGTTGGGCAACCCGACATAGAAGCATTGTCCCATAGTGAGTTGCTTTGGGTAATGCACTCGTCTGTGCTGCTTTGTTCTATATTCGCAAAATATGCGTTAGTGTAGAATCCTGAAATCGCAATGAATATCAGAATGGCTATCACGTGTCGTAGTACTTTGCTTTTTGCAATAATGTTGTAAAACTTGTTGTCGGACACTGAAAATATTTATTTGGGGCGCAAAAATAATAAAATGAGCTAATAAATTCTGTATTATTTATGTTAAATGATGTTAATGAAATCTTGTCGTTTTATTGTTGTTTTCTAAGTTTTTGAAAGTATAAATATAATGCTTTGGTTATCAATAATATACAAAATTTTTCAAAAAAAATATTGTTCCGCAGGCATCCTTTTGAAAAAAAAACGTTTAATAGGTGTGGTTGTTTAAAATAAAAAACTTATCTTTACGCGATTTTTAAATTAAGGAAAAAAGTATTTTTATGAATAGGATTCTTGTCGGTGTGCTCTTTGTTTTGTTGGTGTCGTGTCCGTTATGCATGAGCGCCCAACAGACTGGTGGGCAGTCGTCGTTATCGACTGGCTTCAGTTCTGCGTTGAGTGATATTACGACGGTGAGCAGCGATTTTGTTTTCGATGAGAGCAAGATGGTTGCCATTCCAAATACAAATATAAAAATTCAGCCACCGGAATATTTCAAGTATTCTGAATCGGTGCCAGGATTCCTCCATGTCGGTACCATGAGCAGTATTCAGGTGGAAGAGGTTGTCGGAACTTCCTATTTGCTTATTGCAATGGCCATGGATTCGGCATATTTTGCAACGCAGGGCATGACATTGATTTCTTCCGAACCTATTGTTATGCGTGATGGTAGCGAAGGAATACTTTATACGGCAGAGATGAAGCTTAACGGGTTCGTATTCGAACGCTTGGTGCTTATGTCGGGAGATTATCATTACACAATATGGATAAATGCCGGATATATTAAGATGTTGAGCCCGAAGTTGAAACATATTGTTTTGCAAAGTATTTTGACTTCTAAAATTTTTGAATAATTGATTATGATGAAAAAACTATATATAGCATTTGCAGTCTTGATTGCCTTGTTCGCCGTAAGGAATGTTTCGGCGCAAGACAATGCGAACGTTCTGCGTCATAATATAAATTATCATGTCGATTCGGTGGACATGTGGAACGGAAGCGAGGCTACGTTCATAGATTTCGACTACAACTTGATTGATTTGTGCCTAGGGCCTGGTTGCGATAACGATCCTAGCATACACGAAGTGATCGGTACCGACGTGATGGGCATACATTTTGATTTCAATCTGTTCATGTATCTGAATTCTACGTTCAGTATGCATGGATTCTCGAGCGGTTATATAGGAGTTGATTATCCTGTGCAGATTACTCTCGATTTCCCAGACCACAACGGATTCGATCACGGGCAGACCGTTCCAATCCATTCGTCGTATACCGTGCAAGATGGATGGGCTCTCAATACTCATTTCCCGACGGCAGGAACAATAGCTCTTGATCTGGAGTATGGTTTTGGCGCCGACCTTACGGTTTCTATTGAGGCATTAGGAGGACAGGTTGTCGATCCAATTCATATCATACCAAGCTTTTCATTCCCTGCAAATCCGCAAATTGCAACACCGGTGCCACATGACTCAATAGCAGTGTTGTATCTTAATGCTGGTACTGGCGAATATGCTTATCCGTGGATTGACGAAACAACGGGTATGCCGTATATCAATACTGGTTTCCTCGGAAATGGAGATGCTCTTGAAATTCAGATTCCTGATGCTTTCGGAATAGGTATTACTGCTGAAATAACAATCCCATACGTAGAGACCGAAGATCGTTTGCAAGGACAATGCCTTTATGCCGAAGGTCAGGACGATTGGTTTTTCATGCACTGGAACTTGTTGCAGTTTGTTCGTTTCATCGGTAATGCTGTGGGACATCCGGAGGTCGGCGAAATTGTTGACATACTTGAAGGTGACGAATTGACGTTCCCGATATACGACGACTATGTAATTACTGTAGAGTATTACATATTGCATGCCAGCTTGGAAATGACTATGGCTTTGGTGCAGGAGTTTTCGTTTTGCCCCGAAATATCGGCTACCTTGCGTTTCGCTACTCCCTTGCCGTTCTTCGAACGTGCACAAGGTGGAACCATTGTCCAGCGCGGTCAGTCTGACGAGGTTACATTCACTGTGAACAACGACCTTTATATTACTTACCCATGCTATGGATGGGATTCTTTGCAAGTATATGATGTGGTATATAATATTCATAGTGGATTTGTAAACCATACCTATAATAATTTGCGCGTAGGACTTGACTTGCAGGTTTTGCATCTGAGCGTACACGTTCCTGGTCTTAGCAGTTTGTTTAGCGTTGTAACTATTCCCGATTTCCAATTGCCAGATATTGAAGGCGGTTACGAGAATCCTGACGATGCAATCGCTTCGGCGTTCGATATGCCAGGTATTGATGTAGAAAGGTATTCTGAGACTCCTATCAGACGCGAGAGCGAGAGAGATATAGATTTTTGTATTCCAACCGATTGTGGTGCGCTTATCGACCAGTCGTTCGACTTGTTTGATGTTGACCTCGACTTCCTCGGCTTGGAGCGCGAATGGGATCTTAGATTCCCGGCAAACCAATATAATGTAACTTTCCCTGGTACATGGTTGAGACCTCGTCCGCAACTTGGAATCAATGTACAAACGTCGAATGTTATATGCTATGGTGACGATTCCGGCGTGATTTCTGTTAGTGCATTAAATGGTGCACCAAACTATATGTGGACATATTCTAACAATGTTACTAATGTAACAACCGAACCTACAGATGAAATACATGTGCCTGCTGGATATTATTATATAACATTGACAGATACTTATGGATGTACTGTCGCAGGAGAAGCTAATATACTCGAAGCCAATACTCCAATAGAAAGTAGAACCCGTGTAGAAAACGTGCTTTGCCATGGAGAATCTACCGGTAATCTTTATGTGACTGTTTATGGCGGTGTGCCTCCATATAGATATGTTTGGTCTAACGGCGCTACTACTCAGAATGTCTATGGCGTTCCTGCTGGCGTATATACGGTGACAATAACAGACGCTGTGGGATGTGAACATGAAGACCAGGCGGTGGTTTCCGAGCCGGAAGCAAGTCTTGTTATAACCGAGGTGGAGATTCAAGAAATATCATGTTACGGTATGCGCGACGGATCAATCAATATATCTGTGGCAGGGGGAACTCCTTCGTACACATATTATTGGTCTAATGGTGCAACGGTGCAGGACTTGCACAACATAGCAGCTGGTTCATATACTATTACAATAACTGATGCAAACGGATGTTTTATAATATCAACCTATGAGATAACGCAGCCCGAACCTCTTGAGCTTACTGTCGAATCTCGAGATGTTATGTGTTATGCAGGTAATACCGGAAGCATCGATCTCACTATTAGCGGAGGAACTGAACCTTATACAATTGAATGGAGCAATGGCGCAACGTCCGAGGATTTGTCGGAACTTTATGCCGGTTTCTACATTGTAACAGTGACCGACGATCATGGTTGTGTTGAGTATGCTATGGCCGAAATACGTCAGCCCGCCCTTCCTCTTCATGCCGAAATTACACCTACCAACGTAAGATGCTACGGAGAGGGTAATGGTGTTTGCGACTTGAATGTATTTGGCGGCACTCCTCCTTATTATTATACATGGAACACAGGTGCAATATCCGAAGATATTTCTAATCTTGTCCCAGGACTATATGCGGTAACTGTTGTGGATGAAAACGGATGTTCTTCTAATGATTCCGCTCGCATATATCAGTCGGAATTCCCACTTTCGGGATATATTTCTGGTACTGATGCGTCGTGTAACGGATATTCGGATGGAAATGTAACTTTCTCGGCAGATGGCGGTTACGAACCTTACCATTATGAGTGGTCTAACGGTTCGTGGAACCAGAATTTGTCTAATGTTCCTGCAGGAACATATACAGTGACGGTTACCGACGACAACTTCTGCCATGCAGAGTTCTCATATGTTGTAAATGAACCTGAGCCTTTCTTCCTGCAGATTATGGACAACTTTACAATCTGCTATGGAATGACTACCCAGGTTGGCCTTGGCATTGTTTCGGGCGGTGTGCCTCCATACACAATATTGTGGAGCAATGGCGAGAGTGGAATGTCAACAACTGTTACACCATTGCAGACTACTACTTACTATGCATCGGTGGTGGATGCAGCTAACTGTTCGAGTGCTGAGGCTGGTGTTACCGTTACTGTTAATCCGCCGTTATCAGTCGACATTGAACTTATGTCGGATTCTGTAGTATGCCCTGGAAGCAGAGTGATGTTTAATGCTGAAATTTCGGGCGGAGGCATTAAGGATAATATAGTATTTGTTAATGGAGATACGGTAACTATGCCATATTCACCAGTGGTCGAAGGCGATACGTTATTCAACTTTGTAGTGTACGACAGTTGCCAATACGACAGTGTTGTGATACCTATTAATATTCGTACATATGAAGATATACCTATTAATGCATCAAACGATATAGTGGAAGGATGTGCTCCGTTAACAGTTTCGTTCTCCGAGAATACTCCTAATGTGGGACAAACATATTTGTGGAACTTCGACGATGGCGATTTTGAGAACATGTCGTTTGCCAAGAGTCCAAGCCATACGTTCTATAATTCTGGAGTTTACAATGTAACTCTTGAGGTATCGTCGATACACGGATGTAAACGCGACACCGTGGTTACAGTTACGGTATACTCGATTCCTGAAGCCGATTTCAGAGTCGATAGAGCAAACATTTCTATGTCGAGCCCGATAGTCAACTTTACAAACTATTCACATGGTGGATTCTGGAATTCGTGGGATTTCGGCGATAATACTACATCAACGTCATCAAGTCCAGTTCATGCATATACATTGCCAGGCGATTATCATGTTGTACTTACTACAACATCTTTGTATGGTTGTTCAGATACGGCAGGAGTCGATATTCAGGTTAGCAACGAGCATAATATCTTTGCGCCTACTGCATTTACTCCTAATGGTGACGAAATTAACGATACCTTCCGTATTTTCGGAAGTTCTATCGATCCATATACCTACTCAATCGTCATTTACGACCGCTGGGGTGCAGTCCAGTTCAAGTCGTCGGATTTCGAAGAAGAGTGGGATGGTACAGATGGTACACGGCCATGCCCCGAGGGCTTATATACATGGCGAATATATTTCCATGATATGTTTGGAATTGATTACGAAAAGACAGGAACGGTAATGCTAATCCGATAATCAAAAAAAAGCGATGCAAGATGATTTTTGTATCGCTTTTTTGTTTATATTTATGCCATCAAACTTTAAAACAAATTTATAATATGGATAACAGACTCCCTTTGATTCAAGAAGCCGATTTGAAAGGCAAAATAGTACTCGTAAGAGTTGACCATAACGTAGTTAAGTCGGGTGTTATTCACGACCCATACAGAATTGATGCAACTTTCGGAACTTTGTTCTACATACTTTCCAAGGGCGGAAAAATAATCCTCATGACGCACGTTGGTCGTCCTAAGGACAAGAAGACTGGCAAGATTACCATTGATGCCAAGACTTCGGTACAGCCGATAGTAGATTATCTGGAGAACAAGTTGCACATAAAGATAGAAGTTCCGGATTTCTATTCGCACGAAGACAATGGTTACCTAAGTATCGAAACCAATGTAAACCATAGTATACGCCGTTTGCGCAACCACGATGTCGATATGATTTACTTGCCGAATACCCGTTGGTTTACCGGTGAGGAGGCTAAAGGCGAGGAGCAGGAACGCTTTGCAAACCAGCTTGCAGGTTTGGCCGACATTTATGTCAACGATGCATTTGGCAGCTGGCAGGCTCACGCTTCGACAGTTGGCGTTACAAAGTACTTGCCGTCGTATGCAGGTTTCCTTATGCAGCGTGAAATAGAGAACTTGAACCGTATTTTCGAGGCCGAAAGCCCGTTCGTGGCAGTTGTGGCTGGTAGCAAGTTCGATACCAAGATAGAATCACTTTACGCTCTGCTGAAGAAGGCGGACAAGCTTGTTCTCGGCGGTGTAATTTACAATGCATACTTGTGCGCAAAATATGGATTCAAGATTAAGGGCGTTGAAGTGGACGATGTGAAGTTGGCAAAGGAATTTGTCGATTATGCAAAGCAGTACCCTGGAAAGATTGTCGAGATGCCTATTATCTGCGAGTCGGATGTGTTTGGCGAAAGAATAGAAGGTAAGTACCGTATCCACGACATTCGCAAGGTAGCTCCAGGAACGGAGTTCAACTGGGTTATGGATGTTGATCCACGTTGCTACGACGAGCCGGAAATCATCGATGTTTTCCACTCGGCAAAGACAATCTTTGTAAATGCAGTTATGGGCTTTGTTCCGCATTTCAACGAGGGTACAATCGCTCTCGATACCATTATCGACCAGAATCCGCAGGCTGTGAAGTTGTATGGCGGTGGTGATACAATGCAGGAACTAAAGCGTTTGTTGCCAGGTCTGTACATTATGGCACTCGATAGCAAGGACTACTACATCTTTACTGGCGGTGGTGCTGTTTTGAAGGCAATTGAGCAGAATTCGCACCTCGGCATTGCCCCGATAAAGGCGCTGATAGAGAGTCGGCAAAAAGGAAACGAATAGTTTTGAGTTAAATATTCAAGTAATGCTCGATTTTTTAATCGGGCATTACTTTTTTGTACACTTTTTTATCTCGTAAGATCAATTCTAAAAATTTTTTTTATATTTGCAAAAATATTTGTTTTTGATAATGGAGGTTGTACGCATAGATAGGTTTGCAAGTGTTGCCGATTATCCACAATTTAGTTGTGGTAAATCATGTAACTTATTGGTTGTCAGTAGTTGCTTTTTCGTGCTCCTTTTTTGTCGTTTTCAATTTGGTAATAGTTATTCTTATATTTTAAATTAAAACTTTTTTACGATGAAAAGAACGATATTCTTATTTTTAGCTATAGTTTCCCTGGTGGGGATGCTGGCTACTAGTGGTTGCAAAAAGAAGGAAACATACATGGTTACCTTCAATTCTAATGGTGGCAGTGGTACAATGGCTGCTCAGACCTTTACCGAGGGCGAAGCGCTGGCGCTCACTCGCAATGCCTTCAACAACGAAGGATTTACCTTCGGTGGTTGGAATACAGTGCAGGATGGCAGTGGTGCCTCGTACACCGACGGGCAGACTATAACTGCTACTGCCGACATGACCTTGTATGCGCAGTGGACAAGCAACGGCACAAATCCAACCCCGCAGCCAGGCAATACGGTAACAGTAACCTTCGATGCCAACGGTGGCTCTGGCGAAATGCCACCGCAAACATTTACAATAGGTACTCCGCTGGCATTGTCGTCCAATATGTTTACACGCGAAGGTTATTACTTTGTGAACTGGAATACCGCAGCAGATGGAACTGGCACAGCTTATTCCGATTCACAGGAATTGAATCCGACTGCCAGTATGACGCTTTATGCACAGTGGGATCTCGTTGGCGGTTTTGATTCTAACGGTGCTACCAACGCTAGGTTTTCTGTAAGAGCAAACAAAGTTGTCAGGTTCTCTCGCGGCAACCTCCAGTATCAGGCAAGTACCAGTACTTGGCGCTTTGCAGAGAACCAGTACGACATCGTTGGGAATGATAACTCCAACATTTCCGCAACCAACACTGGCTGGATAGACCTGTTCGGATGGGGAACAGGCAACAATCCGACGAATGTAAGCACCAATAATGGCGACTATCCTAACTTCATTGACTGGGGAATAAATGCTATTAGCAATGGTGGTAATCAGGCAGACTATTGGTGTACGCTTTCGATGGATGAATGGGAATACCTGCTTGACAGCCGTCCGAACGCCTCTTCTTTGGTTGGCAAAGCTACGGTAAACGGTGTTACCGGTCTTGTCATTCTGCCCAACAATTGGACCTTGCCTTCGGGCAGCACTTTTATTTCGGGAAAAGAAAATTCTTTCGACACCAACACATACACAACCGAGCAGTGGTCTGAAATGGAATCATCTGGTGCTGTCTTTCTACCCTGTACAGGCGTCCGCATGGGTTTGGACATATATAGTGTTGGTATTAGCGGCGGTTACTGGTCTTCGTCGACCCAAAGTGCTATTATTGCGTTGTTCATCGCAATCATGGACGACGATGCAAGCCATGGCAGCGACTCCCGATACTATGGACAATCAGTCCGTCTGGTGCATGTGGTGCAGAATTAACAGATTCTGGTTATTCAAAACAAATCTCACAGCCCAGCATGATGCAGCGGTGTTAAAAAAAATAGGCGGATACATTTCCGCCTATTTTATTGTTTCGTATTTGTCTATTATTTCAATCCTCTATTCTTCAGCAGCGGTTCAATTGACGGTTCCTGACCGCGGAAACGCTTGTAGAGAACCATTGCGTCTTCGGTGTTGCCATTCTGCAGGACATTGTAGCGGAAAGCATCGGCGGTCTTCTTGTCGAAAACTCCGTTTTCCTTGAAGGCTTCGAAAGCATCGTTGTCGAGGACTGCTGCCCAGGTGTAGCCGTAGTAGCCTGCGCTGTATCCGCCCGAGAACACATGCTGGAAGTAGGTGCTTCTGTAGCGTGAGATAATTTCGGGAATCAAGCCGATTTTCTGCATTTCTGCATCTTCGAAGTCGGGAAGCTTGATTTCGGTCGGTTCGCTGATGTTGGCGTATGCCATATCGAGCAACGATGCCGCAATGAGTTCGGTGTTGATGAAGCCCTGTCCGTAGGTCGATGCTGCTTCAATCTTGTTGATGAGCGAGTCGGGTATAACTTCGCCGGTCTGGTAGTGTTTTGCATACATCTTCATAACTTCTGGATAACCAGCCCACTGTTCCATAACCTGTGACGGAAGTTCTACAAAGTCGCGCGAAACATTTGTTCCCGACAGCGACTCGTAACGGCAGTCGGTAAGTATGCTGTGAAGAGCGTGTCCGAACTCGTGGAAAAGAGTGGAGGTCTCGTCAAAGTTGAGCAGCGAAGGCTTGTCGCCCGAAGGTTTTGTGAAATTGAGAACGAGTGAAACTAGCGGAATAATCTTCTTGCCGTCCTTGGTGTAGGACTGTTCGCGGAAATTGGTCATCCAAGCACCGCTACGCTTGCTCTCGCGTGGGAAGAAGTCCATGTAGAGTATTGCGATAACATTGTTGTTTTCTGTTACTTCGTAAACAACTGCATCCGGATGGTAAACAGGAATATTCTTGTTTTCGCGGAACTCGATGCCATAGAGCTTGTTGGCAACCATAAACATACCTTCGCGAACATTGTCGAGCGAGAAGTATGGACGGATAACATCGTCGTCGAGGTCGTATTTCTGCTTGCGGAGGGTTTCGCTGTAGTAGCGCCAGTCGCAAGGTTCGAGCTTGAAGTTTCCACCTTCAGCGTCGATCATCTTCTGGTATTCGGCTGCTTCTTCCTTTGCCTTTGCAAGTGCTGGATTCCAAACCTGCATCAGCAGTTCGTCAACAGCTTCGGGAGTCTTTGCCATGTTGTCGTCGAGGACGTACGCAGCGTGCGACTTGTAACCGAGGATGTTAGCCTTTTCCAAGCGAAGGTTTACAATCTCGTTGATGATTTCCCTGTTGTCGGTTTCGCCCGATGTGCAACGGGTAGAGTATGCTGTCCAGAGTTCCTTGCGAAGTTCACGGTCCTTGCAGTTCATCAGGAAAGGCTCCATGCTCGGCAGGTGGATTGTGAAAACATATTTGCCCTTGGTTTCTTCCGATTCGTTGCCGAGTTCCAATGCGGCGGCAAGCTGACCTTCGGTGCAACCTTCGAGACGGGCAACATCGTCAACCACAAGCTTGTAGTCGTTGGTGGCCTTAAGCACATTGTTGCCGAACTTCATAGTGAGCAGCGACAGTTTTTCGTTGATTTCGCGGAAACGAGCCTGCTTTTCGGCAGGAACGTTAGCACCGCCACGGACAAAACCCTTGTAGGTTTCTTCGAGCAGACGCATCTGTACCGGCTCAAGGTTGAGCGATTCGCGCTGGTCGTAAACAGCTTTGATGCGCTCGAACAACTTGGCGTTGAGGCTTATGTCGTCGCCATGTTGCGAAAGTTTCGGAAGGATTTCCTCGGAAATCTGTTCCATTTCTGGCGAATTTATGCATTCTGCAAGGTTGAAGAAAATGCTTTCTACTCTTGTGAGCAGAGAGCCGCTTTCCTCAAGAGCTTCGATTGTATTTTCGAAAGTCGGTGCATCGGGATTGTTGACAATGGCGTCAATTTCTTCCTTGTTCACCTTCATTGCTTCCTCGAAAGCGGGGATGTAGTGTTCGGTCTTGATTTTATCGAACGGCGGAACGCCATATTCGGTTGTCCATTCCTGAAGCAGCGGATTGTCCTGCTCCTTGTTTTCTGTCTTCTTGTTGCACGAACTTACCATAATTGATAGTGTTAGTACGATTAAAAATAAAAAGTTCCTTTTCATGTGTTTAAAATTTTCTGCCAACAAAAATAATTGATAATTGCCAAAGATTGAATTCCGTTTGAAAAAATATTTGATTTTTTTCCCTACGCAGCAGGCAACCTTTTTCTAAAAAAAACGTTTTTGTTATAGAAACGTTAAATTTTAGTGACATGAAAAGATTGGTAATATTGGTTTCCTTGTTATTTGTCGGGCTAAGTTCTTTCTCGCAACACTTAACTTCTATAGATAACCGTCTTAGAGCGAGGTTTTCCGATGAGTATTTGCTCTATATGCAGCAGAATCTACCTGAAGATTTGGAATATTTCACATGGTTTCTCGATAATTCGTATATTATAAAGGATGTCGGGCCTTCTGGAATGGATAGGTTTCCGAAGTTAAGGTATTTTGATTTGGAAACAAAGCAAGCCGGTGCAGAAGTTACAGATTTCGATGAAACTACTTTCAATATAATGGAATACGCTTTCGATGTTGGAGGGAACGATGCTACAGCTTATGTAATTGGGAATACAGGAAAGGCTCTTGTGTTGCTTTCGAATAAGGATTTGACAGAAAAGTACAACAAATATAGGAGGATGCATTATGAAAACGAATAATATAGGCATGTTTTTGGGCATTTTGCTCTGTTTTGCAGCCCTGGATACTTTCGCTCAGCAGACAATCTTGATGAATTCGTCCAATAATGGCAGGACAATTAACTTGTCTGGATGCTCTGCCATGCTTTACGATTCGGGAGGTGCTAATGGAAGTTATAGTAGTAACGAAGAATATACTGTTACTATTTGTTTGCCAAACGAAGGTTATAGAATGGAACTTAACGTATTTATGAATACAGAAGGATCCTCTTATGATTACATGACAATATACGAAGGTAGTGGAACTGGTGGCACGGTTGTCGCACGATCAATTGGTGGGAGTTCGTTTACGAATCACTACACGGTCTATTCTTCGTGTGCAACATTCGTTTGGCATAGTGATGTGTTGATAAATTATAGTGGATTCAGTATTGATATACAATGTGGCGTGTTATGTCAGGATTTTTATATTGAGCCTAATATAAGTGCAAGGTGGAATGAAGAAGAAAGTCGTTACGAAGCATGTTCGAACGAGCCTATACAAGTTTCTGCCAATGGAGTTTTTCCAAACAACGATTTGCCCGAAGGTTATCATCAGTCGGATGAGAATCTTGATTGGACCTGGAGTTGGATAGATGGCACCGGAACGCATGAAGTTGGCGGTGTTGGCGAAAATTCGCTGGAGATAGATTTTGAGCCTGGGGCATATTATTTGATGGTTTCGGCCAGAGATATAAATGGTTGTACGTATGTTTATCCGGAACAAATGCTTATTGTTGTTTCTTTCACTCCGACTTTTGATGGGACTTATGTAACTCCATTGGTATGTCCTGGCGAAGTAGTGCTGCTCGAAGGACATGTGCAACCGCCAGATTTGTGGGTTATGGAAATTCCTAGCCAGATTATCGACCCGTATTGCACGACTGATGATATTAATCATGTGCAGTCGATGTGCTTCAATCATACGGCGTTTGCTCCTGGACAAATAATTCAGAGCGCAAGCGACATCGAATCTATTGCGATGGAAATTGAACATTCGTATTTGGGTGACCTTGAAGTGTGGATTACCTGTCCTTCGGGAAATAGGCTTACCCTTTTCGACGGTTATAATGGTAATTCGGATTTGCAGTTCCTAGGTCATCCTGTAGATGATGAGAATGAACCTTGCGTGCCAGGTTCCCCATTCCGCTACTCTTGGAGTTCGAACGCTGCTAACACTATGGAGCAGATTGCGTATAATGCTCCTACTTATTCGTATACGGACAATGTAGGCAACCATTATTATGGACAAGAGTATATACCGGCGGGCAATTATAGACCTACGGGTAGTTGGTCTAACCTTGTCGGTTGCCCGATAAATGGGCAATGGTGTATTAATATTCAAGACCATAGGCTGTTAGACGACGGAACTATTTTTTCTGTAGAGTTGCATTTTGCCGACTATATTATTCCTCAGGAATCGCTTATACAGTACCAAACAGAGTATGATACTTCGGCAACTTCTACTTCGCTAGTATGGGTTGGCGGAGAGTCGGTAAACGATACTGTGGCACAATTGACTACAATCATGAATACTCCTGGTCAGCACGAATTTGTGTTCTATGCAACTGACAATTTTGGCTGTACCTACGATACAACATTGTATTCTACTGTCCGTGAATACGACGATTCCTCATGTTGTATCACTCCTTCTACATCAATCATTACCACTACATCAATAGTGTGCTCCAATACTACAAGCCTTTCGGCGCAGTCTTTGCCAGGTGGAAATACTGGCGAATGGTCGGTGGTTGCGTATCCAAACGGAGACAATGTGAACAACTCTGCTGTCTTTGCAAATCCAAACTCACCCAATACATCTGTCGTCGTAAACGGCTGGGGTACTTATACTTTCCGTTGGACGGAAAGGTATTTGGGGCAGGTTAGTTGTTTCGATTTCGCCGATGTTTCAATTACTTTCAACCAACAGCCGACGCCGACATTCAGTTATACTCCGATTGTTTGTTCGGGAGGAGAAACATCTATTGTCTACGTTGGAAATATGGGCGCAGATGCTGTATTTAATTGGGATTTCGGTGGTGCATTTGTTCAGTATGGCGACTCTCCGCTAGGTCCGCATATTGTGTCGTGGAACGATGCAGGAACTCACGCAGTAAGTCTTTCGGTTACTAATGCAAATTGTGTGTCAAACGATACTTTGGTGTCGATTCTTGTCCCCGAAAGCCTTGTAATTGATTCTATTTCGGTTTTAAACGATCCATGTTACCACAGCAATGGCGGGTCGGCAACTGTTACACACCACGGAGGAACACTGCCAGTTTCATATTCGTGGGCCGCTCCGGGTAACGAAATTCTGAATCTTGGTGCTGGAACATATAATCTTGTGCTTACCGATGCCAATGGGTGTTCTACTCAGCAGCAGTTTGTTGTGTCGGAGCCACCTGAAATCATTGTGCAGACGGTTACTGCAAACAACATTACTTGTAATGGTTCGAATGATGGATCAATTTCTCTGTATGCCGGTGGAGGTAATGGCGATCTGCATTATCTTTGGTCGGATATTGGAGAAGGACCTGCAAGCAGAGTTAATCTGCATTCTGGCGAGTATTCAGTGACTGTAAGTGATGAAAATGGTTGCGTCCAGACTGCGTTTGTTGCATTGTCGCAACCCGAACCTATTGTCGTTCAAATGACCTCCGACTATGCTGTGTGCGAGGGTGAGCCTACACCGGTTTCGGTTTCGGCTTTTGGAGGAACAGCTCCGTACCGTTATTTTTGGAACGATGGAACTGGGTTGTTCGAAGCTGCCAATGAACTTTCGGCAAATTTGTCAGCGACTACACATTATTCGGCTTATGTTGTTGATGCACATGGTTGTATAAGTGAGACGCATACCATGACCGTTACTGTAAGTCCGAAGTTGACTATCGATACCGTTTTGTTGCAGCACGTAAAATGTTTCGGACATTGTGATGGAAGAGCCGAATTGGTTGTAAGTGGCGGACTGGCACCATTGCAGTACAGCTGGCCGTCGGATAATTACATATACGACGGAATCTGTGGAGGAATGTATGCTGTTACCGTTACCGACAATATAGGATGTTCGGCGATTACGACCTTTATGATTACACAGCCTGGTGATTTCATAGTTTCCACATCGATGGAACCAGTATCGTGCAACGGAGGTGACGATGGTGAGGCTCGTATATTCGTGTCGGGTGCAACTCCTCCGTATTCGTACTTGTGGCCTAATGGAAACACTACTGAAACACTTGTGGCTTCGGCAGGAACATATACTGTTACGGTGCTTGATGACTTTGGTTGTCGCTATACGCAGGACTTTGAAATTTCACAGCCGCAGCCATTGCTGGCTATGCCGATGAACAATGTTACAATCTGCAAGGGACAGTCGGCTACGCTTACCACGCAGGTGTCGGGCGGAACACCATTCTACGACTATGCATGGTCGGGTTCCGATGGTACCCAATATTACGGTTCGGTATGCACGGTTTCGCCTACTGAAAATACTACATATTCATTGACAATTACCGATTCGCAAGGATGTTCGTTGCAATTGTCGCCAGTAACGGTGTCGCT
>CADARW010000030.1 GCA_902790405.1 uncultured Bacteroidia bacterium | reverse complement strand
GAGAAAATTTACGAGTTGCAGAAAAAGTTTAGTGATATAGCCCTGGGTTATACTCAGATACATTATTTATATGTACGTTCATTCTTCCTGAAGGAATACCCGATGGACAAGTCAACGCAGAAGGTTTTCGATGCCTATATGAAGCTTGGCGAGAGGGATTGGCAGGACTGGGGCTTCTATATGCGCGGAATGCTTGCCTTGGCAATGCAGCGTAGCGGACGCACCGCAACCGTGAAGGCGATAGTCGCATCGCTCAAGGAATACGCACAGCATAGCGAAGAACTCGGTATGTACTGGGATTTGGAACGCGGATGGTACTGGTACAACAGCGGCATCGAGACTCAGTCGTTGCTTATTGAGTTGTTCGACGAACTTGGTGAAGATAAGGATGTCAACGATATGAAGGTATGGCTGTTGAAGCAGAAGCAGACCAACCGCTGGAAGACCACCAAGGCAACCGCCGAAGCCGTTTATGCGCTTTTGCTCGATGGCACCAGCATTCTCTCCGAAACCGACTACCCGACAATCACCCTTGGCGACAAGACCATCGACCTTGCAACCGAAAAGACCGAGGACGGCACCGGTTACTACAAGAAGGCTTGGAAGAAGGACGAGATAGAAAGTTCGTGGAGCGAAGTTTCGGTCACCAAGGCTGATAGTACCGTGGCTTGGGGAAGCATCTACTGGCAGTACTACGAGGACATCGACAAGATAAAGGGATTCGAGGACACACCGCTGAAGATTCGCAAGGATTTGTTTGTCAACCGCGTGGAAAACGGCAAGGAGGTGATTGTACCGATTACGCAGAAGAATGCCAACCTCAAGGTCGGCGACAAGGTTATAGTTCGCATCGAAATCGAAGTTGACCGCAATATGGAGTATGTCCACCTGAAGGATATGCGTGCCGCAGCATTTGAGCCTACCGAAAAACTTTCGGGCTACAGGTTCAAGCACTCGCTGGGCTACTACCAGTCGATAAAGGACGCATCGGTAAACTTCTTCATAGATATTCTGCCAAAGGGCACCTACGTGTTTGAGTATCAGGTTATCGCTACGCAGAAGGGCAACTTCTCGAATGGCATAACGACTATCCAGAGCATGTACGCACCCGAATATACGAGCCACAGCACGGGAATAAGAGTGAAGGTGGAGTAGGTGGATTTGAAGATTTGTTTTCCGCTGCAATTATCATTGCAATCCGGACAAATCTAAACGATATACAATGTCAACCGGAACATTCTTCTCCATAAAGGCTACCATATAAATAGGCAAATAATAAACATTTCCCGATTGACTCACATTGTCGTTGCAGAACACATACGCGCATTCGATGCCATAGTTGCTGTTGCCCATCACATTCGACAAAGCGTTGTGCCTCCGGTAATCTTTCCCCGATTTGACTTCTATTGGTACGATCTTTCCGCTTTGTTCGACAACAAAGTCTAGTTCGCCCTGCTTCTTGCTATTGAAATAGTATAGGTCGAAACCATGAGCCAGCAATTCCTGAGCAACGGCATTTTCGTAGACAGAGCCAAAATTTATATCTGCTGCATTTGACAAAATCCTAATCTGTATGCCGTCGGCATATTGTGCAGCAAGCAGTCCCAAGTCGTTCTGGAACATCTTGAACAAACTGCGGGAACGCGATAGTTTTAGTGGTGAAGTAGGCTCCTCTACATTGTATGCCGGGATTGCAACTCCTGCATCCTTTAGCCAGATAAAACTATTTTCGAAGCGCGAAAACTTTATGTTTTCGTTTAGGTTCTTGAGAATAAAACGCTTGTTCATTGCATTGAGTTCGGGTGGAATCAATTCGAATATTTCTTCAAGATATAGCTTGTTGTTGCGGTCGTACTTTGCGATGTCGCGTTTGTAAAGCCTAATTATCGACTGCTGTTCGGCAAGCACTTCCTGTAGATTGTTGGTGTCGATGTACTTTTGGACAACGGCTGGCATGCCACCTACAATAAGATAAAGCCTGAATAATTCCATTAGTTTTCCGTGGACGTACGAATCAACAGGCGACTTTTGCTCCCATGCCAGTCTTACCGCATCCATAACCTTTTGGCTTATGCCTAGGGCAGTAAAAAACTCCTCGATATCAAGCGGAAACATTTCTTTTATGTCCAAATATCCCACAGGTTCCGAACGCAAATCGTTAAGTTCGATTCCGAGTAGCGAGCCGCTAAGAACATACTTGTAGCTCCCTTCTTCGACAAGGAATTTTATGGCGGTAACAATTTCGGGAAATTCCTGCACTTCGTCAAAAAAGATCAATGTCTTGCCCTTAACCAGAGGTTTGCTTGCAAATGCAGACAATCTCAATATAATATCGTTGCTTCCTTCTGCTTCCGATAGCATGGCAACAAATTCGGGGTGCTCATGAAAGTTAATTTCCACAAAATTGTCGAAATGTGTATTTCCGAACTGTCGAATCGAAAAGGATTTTCCTGTTTGTCTAGCTCCTGTAACAAGCAATGCCTTTTTGTTCTTTGAGTAAAAGTCAGCTAAGTATCTGTCTATCTTTCGTTTAATCATATTTTGTCCGTTTTTCCAACGCAAAATTAATCTATTTTGTCCGTTTTTCCAACACAAAAACAAAATATTTTGTCCGTTTTTCCAACATTTGCACAGCGTTATATTGCGCATCTAGGTCGCCCGTTAGCCTGTTAGCCTTTCTCCCTTTTTGAAATAATCGGTTTTTCCGAGCGAGTAATGTTACTTGTTTTTCTTTCCCTCCGTCATCGCGGAAGCCAGAGCGCACACGCTCCCCGTTCCGTATCGCGTGCTACGACTAGCTTCCGCGATGACGGTGTGAGAGGACTACTGCTTCATTGTTAGTTCTGACGTAATCTCCCGAAGCAGAAATTATTTTTTAACACATCGCCTTTGGCGAACCTTTAGCTCGCGACACGAAGTGAGCATACCTTGATTGCCGCCTTGGCTGTAAGGGTCGTGGGTAGTGTCCAACAATAGCCGTAATGTTATTTGCCCCCTGCCCTTAAAGGCGTTAAAAAACCTTAAGGGCGTTAAATTGGGCAAAAACATAACGTGCGGTTTTTTTGTTGGTATGAGATCACGGATAGCAGTCACCGCAACGCTCCCCGTTCCGTATCGCGTGCTACGACTAGCTTCCGCGATGACTGCAGGAGTGGACTGTCGGTGTTTTGTTGTCCCCTGTTGTTCTGGTTGTCGTTTCTTTCTTTCCGTTCCGAGCCCCGCGAGGAACCCATTCGTGCATATTGGCTACGCCGAGCTAAAGGTTCGTGCAATTGGCTACGCCGAGCTAAAGGTTCGTGGTAAAAAATATTCGTTCCGAGCCCCGCGAGGAATCCTATTCGTGTATATTCGTGTAATTCGTGGTAAAAAATATTCGTTCCGAGCTCCGCGAGGAACCATTTGTTGTCTCGTGTTGTTTATGTTGTCGTTTTCTTCTTTCGTTCCGAGCCCCGCGAGGAACCATTTGTTGTCGTTTTATTCTTCCGTTTCGCCCCTCAGAAAACTCTTTCCTCTTCCTTCTCTTATTATTCGTATAAAAAATCTGATATATACTATCATT
The DNA here is from genome assembly GCA_902790405.1 of uncultured Bacteroidia bacterium. Classification (GTDB taxonomy): domain Bacteria; phylum Bacteroidota; class Bacteroidia; order Bacteroidales; family ML635J-15; genus Bact-19. The sequence continues at coordinate 12,977 of CADARW010000030.1, read as the reverse complement.
TGTGCTCTTGTATGTATAATAACCGCGTAATTCTACCTATTAAATACAATAATATTATACTTTTGTAACGTGTTTACTATACGTAGGCTCGTTGGTTTTATTTGTGTTAATTTTTAATCTATTTTGTTACGCCTGTTTATGGGCACGAAGTGTGGAAATATGACAACCGATTTAGGAATATATAGGGACGCTGTCTCTACTGCTAATACTTTGATTATTATGAAGAAGGAAAATCATGTTGTGAAACAGCAAATTTGCACGGATGCTAATTCTGCAGCCTCCCGCAGCAAATTTTTACATTTTAAATCCGTTTTAACAATTTTGGCTCTCTGCCTGTGCATGATTATGGGAGGAGAAGTGTGGGGACAGACGACGTTGTTGTCTGAGAACTTTGATAACATGAATAGCATATCCACTAGCTATTCTGCCAATGGTTGGTATGCATACAAAGCTGGTAATGGTAATAATTGGACGCTTAACACAAGTAGCTATTATGCTAATAGTGGCTCAAATAGTGCGACATATCAATATAATTCCTCCTATTCTGCAAATTGTTATCTTGTTTCCGCTCCATTTGCTGTTTCCGCTAATATGACAAGTCTAAGCGTAAGTCTATATGAGAAAGTTGCAAGTTCTTCTTATACTGAGACATTAGAGGTGTTCTTCGTAAAGGCAAGCGATTTTTCTAATGCTGATGGGGTTGTTTCTGCAACGCACTATAATGCCATTGCATCTACTGGATATACAAATGATGATGAGTTTATTCAGATATCAGGTTCCAATACGAACTCTGCTCTTGCAAGCCAGAATGTAAGGGTGGTTGTTCATTGTACATCTGCGGCTGATATGTATAATCTCTACATTGATGACATTACCGTTACCGAGACAACTTCTGGTGGCGGCGGAGGGTGCCCTTCTATTACATTTTCAGATTTGTATTCATCTAATACTAATGTAAATGGTACTTCTATTACGATCGCATCTGGAATCTCTGTTATTTTTAATAAAGCTGAGGGTAATACTAATCCACAATACAACACAAATGGTAGTGCCATAAGAGCCTATGCTAAAAATACCTTTACGGTGACTAGTTCTGCGGGCAATATAACATCCATAAATCTTAGTTTTGGTACGGGTGGTAACAATAATACAATTACCGCTAGTTCAGGCACATACGACAATGGATCATGGACTGGTTCTGCTACGTCTGTAACATTTACCATAGGTGGAACTAACGGGAATCGCCGTATTGCAGGCATAGAGGTTTGTGTTTCTGCCCCATCAGTAACTTGCCCTGTGTATTTGGTGTGGGAGAGAGTTAATAGCTCTAGTAATTGGAAAGGTAGTGTAACTTATTCATATACAGATGGAAATGGTGTTGTTCAGAGTGGTACAGAAACTTCGAATGGCAACACAACGATAAACGTAAAGACTGGTACTACAATTACGCTTACTGCGACAAGGACAGGGAATGGTACATACAGAATAACGGCAAAAAAGGATGATGCTAGTGGTGAGCAGATTGCCCAGGCAAGTCAAGCAGGTAGTAATGGAACTAATACCGATACACAAACCGTAGATTGTTCCGCAGCTCCCACCACCTATACAGTCACCTACGATCGTAATGGTGGTACGGGAAATGTCCCGACAGATGCAAATAGTCCATATAATTCAGGTTCTACTGTTACCGTACTCGGCAATATAGGTTCTCCTGCTTTGTCAAAGACTGGATATGTTTTCGGTGGTTGGAATACCCAGGCCGATGGCAATGGAACAACATACGCTGCAGGCGATAACTTCACGATAAACGCTAACACAACATTATATGCACTGTGGCTAAGCTCATATACTGTCACCTGGTCGATTGATGGCTCAACCACCACGCAGAACTATCCAATAGCAGGAAGCTACGCACTTGCGCTACCATCGGCAGTCGCTACTGCTGCGGCTTCTCACGATTGCTACGGTAGAGTTTTCGTAGGCTGGACAGCAAATCCAAGCTGGTCGTCCGACAATCCGCCTGCCGACCTGTTCAGAATACCTACTGGAAACGTTTCGGCAAATACAACCTACTATGCGGTGTTTGCATACGAAAGCGGTGTTGCCCCGACATGGTCGCGTGTAGAATCTCCGTCGTTACTTGCTGTGGGCGACAAGGTAGTTATTGCTGCAAAAGATTATGATTTTGCAATGAGCCTAACACAAAATGCCAATAATAGAGGAAAGGCGGAAATAACAAAGAGCAGTTCTACTATTACATGGACATCAAGTGTCTGCGAATTCGACCTTAGGGCAGGAACGACAAGTGGAACTTGGGCGTTCTACGATGCTACAAACACTGGATATATCTATGCTGCGAGTTCTTCTAATAATCATTTGAAAACGCAAGACGTAAATGATGCCAACGGAAGTTGGGTGATAAGCATATCAAGTGGTACGGCAACCATAACGGCACAAGGAACAAATAGCCGTAAGGTGATGCAGTATAATAATGGAAACGGAATATTCGCTTGTTATGCAAGTGCCTCGCAGAGCCCAATTTCTATTTATAGATATACCCAAACATATATAGGTTACACTACAAATTGTACACCATGTACAGAACCTGCATTAGCTTTACCTGCCGCATCGGGTTCTGTATCCGTCGATGCTACTGTAAATTTGGTTCTTACGAATCCCAACAATACCGATGTGACATGGACTTCGAGCAATCCTTTGGTTGCTACGGTTTCTGGGACAAACACAGGTGTCGCCATAACAGGAGTAAATGTAGGTTCGGCTACTATTACAGCAAATATTCCTGCTGCACATGTAGGAGGAACTTACTACTGCCCAGCAAGTGTTACATACGATGTAACTGTTTCGTGTAATCCATATACGGTTCCAGTTTGCTTCGATTTCGATGGTTTTGCATCGCCAACGGATGAAATAAATATCGATGCAGGACTGCCAAGTTGCTGGAAGAGGTTATATAGCGATTCTGGACATACACCTGTTGCAGATTATAATTCCAATTATGCTCCTCACATATATAATGGAACATTCGCTATGGATGGCAATGGAATAGTTATAACATCTGGCGATGACTATGATGATTGGTATTATGAATACGATTATTTTGGATATAGCAACTATGTTGTAATGCCATATGTTGAGGGCTTGCAGGAAAACGATGTGGTAAGTTTCAACGCATGGTGGGAGAATGCCAGCAGTGGAACATTGTTATTCGGCTATATGACAAATCCTAACGACGCATCTACGTTTACTTCTATAGGTACTGCTACTCCTTCATATTATTATGGTGGTTCTTCATATACAGGACGGAATGAATTTACAATTCCTGCAGCAATGCCGTCTGGCGCATATCTTGCCTTTAGGTGGGATTATTATAATTCAAGCAAAAATTATTATACGGTAGTAATCGACAATGTCTGCATTGATAATGCTTGTACTCCGCGTGATGGAGAATTCTTATTTACACGTACGAGCGAATCTTTAATTATTGGCAATGTACTTGATATATCAAGTTACCTTACTAATACAGTCGATCCGTCTGGTACTGTTCAGTGGACAAGTAGCAATACTGCAGTTGCTACAGTTGTTAATGGCGTAGTTACGGCGGGAACCGAAGAAGGAATCGCTTATATAACAGCCAGTATTCCAAAGGCTACAATAAGCGGAACTTATTATTGCGATGTAGAGGCCATATTTACAGTGGTCGTTTCTGATGGATGTGTTACAATAGGATCAGGTTTAAGTACTACTGGGTATGCTCCACTATATGGATACTACAAAAAGAGTTATTCTCAAATGATATATACGGCTTCTGAGGTAGGTGGTATAGGAACAATTAATAAGATATCTTTCCATTCCTCTGTCGACAATTCGATAGAGCGCACCGTTAAGGTTTATATCGGTATGACAGACAAGTCAGAATTTACAAGTGATAGCGATTTCATTCCAGTAGCTTTGCTTACCCAGATATGGGGAGGCGGTACAGGTGGCGCATGGAACATTGCCGATGGATGGAATGAATTTGAACTGACGACCCCATTTGATTATTACGATGAAACTAAAAATATTGTTGTCGCAGTGTATTCTACAGCAGCCGATTATGAAAGTTCTTATTTTTACTATACAGGTAAGGGCAATCACGCAACAATTACTGCATATAGCGACAGTCAAGATCCTGCACCTGGTATAGCAAACTGGGAGGGTTATAGTGGTAATAAGTTCAGAAACTATTTTTCACCCAATATCAAATTCTGTTTAAGTACAGAAAATGTTTTACATATCGATTATGTAGCGAGCACAAGTACTTGTACAGGTGTTGTTACTACGGTGGTTCCAAGCACATATGCTTTCAGAGGTCGTGCAGTTAATGTCAGTAGCAGGGAGCCGGTATGTAGCAATGGTGTATTTTTGGGTTGGTGTACTACCGAAAACGGTGCAGTGGTTTATAATGCCGGAGATGCAATTGTCGGTGGTCTGACGGGAAATATGACGCTTTATGCCAAGTATCGTAAATGCGATTACGTTGATGTTTTGCGAGCAGATAGTGATCCTAACAAGGGACAGGGTGTAGGAGATGGCACCTTTGATGCTGATGGAATACTGAAGTTCAACGTCTGCATGGGCGACGATCTGACACTTTTGGCATCGCCTAAGCCTAGGGTTGGTGATGTAGGAGTTCCAGCTGGCGTTAATTTGGATTATAAATGGTATGTCAATTCTCACGATGGAGAAGAACACTTACCTAGTTCCTCTAATCCCTATACATTTGAAGTAAACAATGTACTTGGTTATGCTATGGGACAGGATGTCTTGCTTGTTGTCGAGGCTGACGATGGCTGCCAAGAGGAGATTCCTTTGCGAGTATGGGTGTCGAAAGGTCTGGAAGTTACAGGTAGCGCTAATCTTGACGACTTGTGTGTTGGCGATGCCAAGCGGATACATGTGGGTGCTGATGTTACTGAGCATAGCATAGAGGTGCCCAATGATGATGTAAGTGTATCCGCAAGTATGGGAGAGTCGGCAAAAACGTTTATTCCAGACGGACCTGATTGTTTAACGAAGTGCTATACTTCAACAGTTACTTTTTCTGATTTCAAGGATAACACAAGGGTAACGTCAGTTGATAACATCAATTATATAAGGATTAACATGGAACATTCCTTTGTGGGAGATATACAAATAAAAATTATATGTCCCGATGGTCAAGAAGCAATAATCTTACAAGATTATTATTCTAATGATCCTAGTTATAGTACTGAAATATACTACGATGATGAAGCAATAGACCCCTATACTTATGAATGGCCTGATTATGATGAGGGGTACAATCGTGTGTATTTCGGGGAACCGGATATGTATGATGTTTTAGATGGGCCAGGTGATGCTTGTGATGAAAACGATCCTTATAATCTTTCTGGTGTAGGTTACAATTATGCATGGTCAAGCAGTTCGCAGTATCCAACAGTGGGCTATGTTTATGATTTAGTGAATCTTTCGGAGCCTTCTTCTAGATATAATAATGGCACGTTGCAGTCTAGAAATTATTATCATGTCATGGAGTCGAATGTTGAGGCCAAAACACAGATATATAAACCGTTACAGAGTTTTGATAATCTTATTGGTTGTCACCTTAACGGCAACTGGACAATTTCGGTATGTGATAGTTGGGAAGAGGATAACGGATATATATTTAATTGGGAGATATCTTTGGAAGATATAGACAATAACGAATGGGAGTACGAGGTTACTGCGGTAAATTCACAAATTGGTACTTGTGCAGGTTTTTCTCAGGGCCTTGTAAGCGAAATTGATGGAACCGCCGACTTTAATGTAAATCCTACACAGGCAAACATTGGTACTGTAGCCCAAGCATTAGGTCTAGCTACTATTGTTGACCATCCTTTAAATTGTGAAATTACTATTGTCGATAACATAGGTTGCCATTCGAATCCGTATGGATTCCAATATACCGTTGTACAGCCTACCGTGCCCGAAATAGCTATACCTGCTATATGTATAGGCGAGGAAACAACTGTAACGGCAGACCTGACAACAGGCGCAGTCGCTGGTCCTGGTTCGTCATTTACATGGTGGCGTACCAAGGATGGCAACAAAACGCTGATTGATAGTGAAACAGGTATAACAACATCGTCGCTATCCATATTGCCGACAACAACCGACTCGATATATAGTGCAGAAATATACGATGCTGCTGGCTGTGGCGGAATCATAGATGGTGTCGTGACAATAAATGTACCTGACGATGTTACAGATGTTGCCGACTACAACTACATCTGGCATGGAAAATATATAAATGCTACCAGTACCGATTGGAATACGCCTAGCAACTGGATTTTATACAATTCGGGAACAAGTACATATAGTGTTAGTAGTGCAAATGTACCTACAATTGGCGACAATGTATATATAGGTTCTGCGAAGTGCGGACGTACTAATCCGTCACTTACAGCCGAATCGTTTGCTAACGACCTTACAATTGCATCTGCAGCTACACTTACTATTCCAGCCGAAAAGACCTTGAACATTGCGGGCGACCTTACAAATACTGGAACAATGACGGCAAACAATACCAGTACCGTAGTTTTCAAGGGTAGTAACGACCAAACTATAAGCAATGCTCAAGGTTTTGGCAATGTAACCTTCAACCAGCAGGCTGCTGGACATACAATTAATGCAACCAACGGCATAACCGTAAACAATAAGGCTACATTCACGCAGGGTGTACTGAAGGGCAATGCAGAGTTTGCATCAACTGCTACTGTAAACGATCCCGACAACATGACTTACAACAGTTTCGTTGATGGAACAGTAACACGAACCACTTCGGCTGCTGGCGAATTCACCTTCCCGACAGGTTCTGGTTCTGTACTCGGAACCGTGAAGGCATCGCTTCCAGCAAGTAGCACTATTGGCGCGACATTCTACCATTCGTCTGGTACTGGCTTCGATATGCCTGATGCCGATTTGTGTGCTGACAACAGTCCGCGTCTCGACCATGTCAGCAGTCACGAATACTGGAAGATAAATACTTCGAGTTCGCTTTCGTCGGCAACCCTCAAGGTATCTTCGTCAAATCCTGGAGACCACTTCACCATACCGGGTGCTACCACCTACGAGGGTAGCCATATCTACGGAACTATACTGCAGGGCGGTTGCTGGAAGACTATAAGCAGCACTCCGTCGGAAGTCAACGACGACCATAATACGATAACTATAAGCGGAGTTAATATTCCTGCTGTAACGACTCGTGCTGCCGAACCACAGCCTATGAGCATAGGTTCAACCGCACGCTCAACCTTACTTCCAATCGAGCTTACCGCCCTCACCGCAACCTGCGATGGTCGCAAGGCACTCGTGGAGTGGACAACCGCCAGCGAGCGCAACAACGACTACTTCTCGCTCGAACATTCGGATGATGCTATAAACTTCACCGAGATTGCCCGCATTGCAGGCGCTGGCAACAGCATCGTTCCGCTCAACTATAGCTATACCGACTACGGCGTGCATGGCGGCGACAACTACTACCGCCTCGTGCAGGTCGACTACGACGGCACTCGCACCGCATCGGAAATTGTGGTTGCCAACTGCATCGAGGCAAGCGGCGAACCCGAAGTGCTTGCTTACCCCAACCCGTTCGGCGGCGACCTCACGGTCGAACTGGAGAACTTCGGCGACCGTCCCGCCCGCATCGATGTTTACGACATGCTTGGCCGCCTCGTCTACACCGAGGAGGTCGGTGCACCGCAGAACAATTACCAGACGGTATTGCATTTCGGCAATTTGCCCGATGCAACCTATACGGTTAGGGTTGGCACCGCCGATTTCGTCATCAACCGCAAGGTTGTAAAACAACAATAAACGTAATGTTATTTGCCCTCCGTTATGTAGGGGCAGGTTTAAAACCTGCCCCTACATGGCGTTAAATTTGGGCAATAACATAACGAGCGGTAATAACCATGCGATCGCGGATAGCAGTCTCCGCAGCGCTCCCCGTTCCGTATCGCGTGCTACGACTAGCTTCTGCGATGACTGCAGGGGTGGACTGTCGGTGTTTTGTTGGTTTTGACGTAATCTCCCGAAGCAGAAATTATTTTTTAATACATCGCCCGAAGGAGCGATACCTTGATTGCCGCCTTGGCTGGTGAGCGTTAAGAAAATCGGAGAAACGGAGCGTAAAAAGTCATTCTGTTCGAGGCCGTAATGGAATGAAGGCAAGTTTATGACTTTTAGCGAAGTGGAACCGATTTTTAGCGAGGCAGACTCAGCGGACACGGTTTTTGTTTACTTTTTGCCGACAAAAAGTAAAAGCCACCGCGGCTCGAGCGGAACGAAATTTATATTTGACTATAAAACATTCGTCTCTTTGTTGGAATGCGATCGCGGATAGCAGTCTCCGCAGCGCTCCCCGTTCCGTATCGCGTGCTACGACTAGCTTCCGCGATGACGATGAGAGAACACAACCTTACACTACAAAGCTAAATTTTCAAATTATTGAATGTTGAATCCTTGAATTGTTAAATTATCGAATCTTTCCTTATCTTTGCATTTTCATTTGTAAAAATACAAACATGAGTGATATAGACAACAAGATCATCTTCTCGATGGTCAACGTAAGCAAGAAGATACCGCCGCAGAGGCAGATACTGAAGGACATTTACCTGTCGTTCTTCTACGGTGCTAAAATCGGTATAATCGGTCTCAACGGTTCGGGAAAGTCAACCCTGCTGAAGATTATCGCCGGTGTCGATAAGGCTTTCGAGGGCGAAGTGGCATTCTCGCCAGGATACACAGTGGGCTATCTGCCACAGGAACCCGAACTCGACAACAGCAAGACCGTGAAGGAAATCGTCGAGGAAGGCGTACACGAGATTGTATCGATGCTCAAGGAGTACGAGGAGATAAACGATTTGTTCGGTTTGCCCGAATACTACGAGGACCCCGACAAGATGGACAAGCTTATGAATCGTCAGGCAGAACTGCAGGACAAGATTGACGCTGCCGATGCGTGGAACATCGATTCGAAGCTCGAGCGTGCCATGGATGCTTTGCGTTGTCCCGACGGCGACGAGTCGGTGGCTCACCTCTCTGGTGGCGAACGTCGTCGCGTGGCTCTGTGCCGCCTGTTGCTCACCGAACCCGACATACTTCTGCTCGACGAGCCTACCAACCACCTCGATGCAGAGTCGATTCATTGGCTCGAACAGCACTTGCAGCAGTACAAGGGTACGGTAATCTGTGTTACCCACGACCGCTACTTCCTCGACAATGTTGCAGGCTGGATTCTTGAACTCGACCGTGGCGAAGGCATTCCGTGGAAGGGCAACTATTCGTCGTGGCTGGAGCAGAAGACCGCCCGAATGGCTATGGAGGAGAAGGTTGCTTCGAAACGTCGCAAGACTTTGGAACGCGAGCTCGAGTGGGTGCGCATGTCGCCAAAGGCACGTGGTACCAAGTCGAAAGCCCGTCTGTCGGCTTACGATAGGATGCTCAACGAAGATGTAAAGCAGAAAGAAGAAAAACTCGAAATATTCATTCCGAACGGTCCGCGTTTGGGCGATAAGGTGCTGGTTGCCAACAATATCACCAAGGCATTCGGCGACAAGTTGCTGTTCGAGAACCTCAGTTTCTCGCTTCCGCCAGCAGGAATCGTCGGTATCATTGGTCCCAACGGAGCAGGAAAGACTACTCTTTTCCGCCTGATGATGGGACTCGTGCAGCCCGACAGCGGTAGCTTCGAAATCGGTGAAACCGTAAAAATCGGCTATGTTGACCAGGCACACGAGGCTATCGACCCCGAAAAGACCGTGTTTGAGGTTATTTCGGGCGGTGCTGAATTTGTTCAGTTGGGCGGAAAACTGGTTAACGCACGGGCCTACGTAGGTCGTTTCAATTTCAGCGGTGCCGACCAGGAAAAGAAGTGCGGAGTGCTGTCGGGTGGCGAGCGCAACCGTCTGCATCTGGCATTGACCTTGAAGTCGGAAGCCAATGTCCTTTTGCTTGACGAGCCTACCAACGACATTGATGTCAACACTTTGCGTGCTTTGGAAGATGGTTTGGAAGATTTTGCAGGCTGCGCCGTAGTAATCACCCACGACCGCTGGTTCCTCGACCGTGTAGCAACTCACATTCTGGCATTCGAAGGCGATTCGCAGGTTGTATTCTTCGAAGGTTCGTACTCCGAATACGAGGAAAACAAGCGCAAACGCTTGGTCGACATCGACCCGCATAGGATTAAGTACAGAAAATTGATGGAGAAATAAATGAAAACTAAGAAAAACATAGCGAGCCTTGTTGCTGTAATAGTATTGGCGATAATTTATTTTGTACAAATTGCTGTTCCCAATAAATTCAACAAGCCCGAAAGGGTAATTGCTTACGATGTTATTTCGTATTATTCGTACTTGCCGGCACTGTTTATAGAAAAAGACATAAAATTGTCGTTCTGGAAAAATGAAGATCCTTACAAAAAGAGATATTGGCCACTAACGACAGACGAAGGCGATTTTATGATAAAGACAACGTGTGGCTTGTCGATTATGTATTCTCCTTTTTTTGCCGTGGCGCATATTTTGGCAGAACCTCTTGGCTATGAGCCTAATGGATTTACATATCCATACACATTTGCGTTGTTGTTCAGCGGTATGTTTTATGCTGTATTAGGCTTTTTTATTCTACGTAAGTTCCTTTTGCGTTATTTTTCCGACTTAGCGACACTTATAACAATCGCTGTAATCGCTTTGTGCACTCCTTTGTATTGGTATGCTACTTTCGAAAGCGCCATGTCGCATAGCTATGGCTTTTTCCTGTTTTCGGCATTCTTGTATCTTACAGATCTTTGGTATGCAGATCAAAAATGGAAATATGCGATTGCAATCGGACTGGTTGTAGGAATGATTTCTCTCGTTCGTCCGAGCAATCTGCTTGTAGTGCTGGTGTTCCTGTTGTATGGCATAACATCGTTCAAGCATGTTCGCGATAGGGTATTGTTGTTTTTGCACGAATACAAGAAGTGCCTGTTGATGGTAGTCTTAGCCGTAATGGTTTGGATTCCCCAGTTGGTGTATTGGAAGGTTGCGACAGGGCATCTAGTATATTATTCATATGTCGACGAGGGATTTTTCTGGCTCGATCCGAAAATTTTCGAATGTTTGTTCGGATTTAGGAAAGGATTCTTCCTTTATTCTCCTATATTGTTGTGCATATTGCCAGGAATATGGTTTTTAAGGAAAAAATGTCCACAATATTTTATTCCGATATTAATTTTCTCTATACTTAATCTGTATATAATTTCATCGTGGTGGTGCTGGTGGTACGGCGGAGGATATTCGATGCGTCCGTTGGTCGAAAGCCTGGCGTTGATGGCAATTCCTCTGGCAGCGTTTTTCGAATGGTTCTTTAGTCGTAAAAAGATTGTCAAGATAGCGGTAGCACCGGTTTTATGCCTGATGATTTTCTTTTCCAGTTTTCATATCGTCCAGTATTGCCACGAGGTTATACATTACGATTCGATGACTGGCAAGGCTTATTTTGATTCGTTTTTGCGACTGGATCGTTCCGATGAATATTGGAATCTATTAGATAGTCCCGATTATGATGAAGCAAGAAAGGGGAACCGATAAATGAAAGTAGCAGTTGTAATACCTTGTTATAAAGTTGAGGAGCATATCAGAGATGTTGTTTCGGGAATACCCGCAAACGTTGATATGATTATAACGGTAAACGACAAGTCGCCAGATGGAACAGCATCTGTATTGTCGGAGATAGAAAAAACAGACAGCCGTGTCGTAGTAGTTAATAACGACAAAAACATGGGTGTTGGCGGTGCCATGATAACTGGCTTCAAGGAGGCTGTCGCGCGAAACGCCGATGTCGTGATAAAGCTTGATGGCGACGGACAGATGGATCCTTCGTATATCGGTAAGATGGTGGAACATCTGTCGTCGGATAAATACGATTTTGTAAAGGGAAACCGCTTTTTTGATCGTAAAATGTTGAAAAATATGCCGTTTATCCGGAGGTTCGGAAACCTAGGGATGAGTTTCCTCATAAAAATATCTTCGGGCTATTGGAATATATCCGACCCAACAAACGGCTATTTCGCTACAACATCCAATATTTTGAAAAGGATAGACTATAAAAGGATTTCCAAAAGGTTTTTCTTTGAAAGCTCTTTGATTATTGAAATTTATTATGCTGGAGCGAGAATCAAGGATTTGTCGATGCCTGCAATTTATGCCGACGAGAAATCTAACCTTTCCATAGCAAAAACCTTGTTTACATTTCCACCGAAATTGTTTTATGCAATGTTGCGTCGTATCTGGCTGAGATATTTTATTTACGATTTCAACATGAACTCGTTGTATATAATCTTCGGGCTGCCGCTTTTTTTGTTCGGATTGATTTTTGGAATAGTAGAATGGATCATATACGCATCGAATAGTGTTACTGCGCCAACAGGTACAATTATGCTGGCAGTAATTCCATTAATATTGGGATTTCAGATGTTGCTTGCTGCAGTTCAATACGATATGACAGCGAAAAATCCTTTTGAAATTGAAAAATAAACACATCATGTATAGATTTTTTTTAATGGATTTGTTGCTGATTGTCATGTATATGATGGTTTCGTGTAGTAGCGAGGACACAATCCAAGGTAATGTCGCTGGACAATCATGTAGGGATTCAATTGCATATGATGATTTTGTATATATTGACAAGACAGGAAAATTTTGCAGGAATGATTCTTCTTTTTTCCCTGTGATGCTCAATTATGTAGTCGATTTCAGAACTATAGATGGTGAGTTTGTCGTTTCGCCAGCCAAATATTACGAAAAAATAGATTCTTACGAAAGCAATACCAAGGAAGAGATAAAAAAGCAGATGGATGCTCATTTCGACCTGATATCGGAACTCGGTTTCAATACGGTAAGAATATGTCTGGA